>NZ_JAIWNX010000002.1 GCF_020217185.1 Asticcacaulis sp. | reverse complement strand
ACGCCGGGGACCTGATCAATCGTCACAGCGCGGACAAGGAGTGGGGCGAATGGTTCGCCGCCGGCGGCTTTATCCACGCCCAGACGCCTTCGATCATGACGCCGGGCAACCACGAATATGGTCGCCCCGTTGACGACGCAGGCGCGCGCCTGTCGCCGCAGTGGCGAGCGCAATATACCCTACCCGAAAACGGCCCGGAAGGACGCGCCAAGCTGAAGGAAACCGCCTTTTACGTCGATTATCAGGGGGTGCGCCTTATCTCGGTTGATGCCCCACTGCTGCATGGGGATGAGGCTGAACGCGCGGCGCAGGTGGCGTGGCTGGACAATATTCTGGCGCACAATCCGAACCGCTGGACTATAATCAGCCTGCACTTCCCGCTCTATTCGTCAGAACCGGAACGCGATAATCCGCGGGTGCGCGAAGCGCTCAAGCCCCTGATCGACAAGTATAAGGTCGATCTCCTGCTGCAGGGGCACGACCACGGCTACGCCAGAGGGGCCGCTCCGACGCCCAAAGGGGAGGCGCGTCCAGATGACGACGCCACCATCTATGTCGTATCGGTCGCGGGTCCCAAAATGTACGCCGTCTCCGACCTCGCCTGGGCCGATCGCAAGGCGTCACGTACCCAACTGTTCCAGTTGCTGAGCGTCGAAGGCGATCGCCTGACCTATAAGGCCTACACTGCCAATGGCGTGCTTTACGACGCCTTCGCGCTTCAAAAGGACAAGGCGGGTCGCAAAACCCGTGTTGAGATGAAACCGGGGACGCCGGAACTCTGGGCGCCGGGCAAGGAGAAAAAGGCAAACGGCGATCTGGCGCAGTGAGGCCTGTGAAGACTCCGCGGGGCGGGTTTTCGACCTTTAAATCGCCCAATGCTTTTGGTGATTGTAAATAATTTTCAATATATCTGAGGCTTATAAGGAGTATTTCACAAGTGTCTTTGGTGTGTCAGGCCGTTATTGAGTCGTTGCCCTTGTATATGTGACACAAGGTGCTGACGACAGTTTTGGCGGCAGGGTCGCTGAGGGCGTAGTAGATGGTCTGGCCGTCGCGACGCGTGGCGACCAGATCTTCGGCCCGCATCTTGGCCAGATGCTGCGATGTACCCGCGATTGACTGCCCCAGATGCTCCGCCAGATCGGAGACACTGGCTTCGCCCTCAAACAGCCGGCACAGGATCATCAGGCGATGTTCGCTGGCCAGCAGTTTGAGCAGGCGCGTCGCCCGCTGCACATTGGGTTGCAGGCTTTGCATATCAGACGCGCTGCTGGTCATGTTTCACGCGGTTGAGACATATCGTCCTTGAAGACGATATAGATGGCAGGAATAACCAATACGGTCAGAAGCGTCGAGGACAAAAGCCCGAACAGCAGCGAGATGGCCAGCCCCTGAAAGATGGGGTCAAACAGGATGACGCTGGCCCCGATCATGGCCGCCAGCGCCGTCAGCAGGATGGGCTTGAAGCGCGTGGCTCCGGCCTCCAGCAGCACCTCGCGCAGGGGGCGTTTGTGGCCATCAGTGTCGATTTCGGCATGGCGGATGAAATCGACCAGCAGGATCGAATTGCGCACGATAATCCCGGCCAGAGCGATAAACCCGATCATCGAGGTGGCGGAAAATGGCGCGCCAAACAGCAGGTGCCCGATGACAATACCAATCAGCGTCAGAGGCACCGGCGTCAGAATGACCAGCGGCAGGCGGAAGTTTTTGAACTGCGCCACCACCAGAATATAGATGCCCAGAAGCGCCACCCCAAAGGCCGCGCCCATGTCACGGAAGGTGACCCAGGTGATCTCCCATTCGCCGTCCCACAACACGGTGGGACGGGTTTCGTCTTCGGGTTGACCATTGAGGCGGATCACCGGCTTGGGCAGCGTCCCCCAATCGGCGGCATTGATGGCGTCATTGACGGCACCGAGGCCATAGATAGGCGCCTCATACCGTCCGGCCAGCTCGGCCATGATCATGTCGGCATCGCGTCCGTCGCGGCGGAAATAGGCGGTCGAGCCCTGTCCGCGTTCAAAGGCGGCGATCTCGTTCAGCGCCACCAGTCGTCCGCCAGAGGTGGCCACGGGCATGGACTCAAGCGTTTCGCTGACATAGCGCGCATTCTGTGGCAGGCGCAGCGCGATCTCCAGCGGTTCGCGGCCTTCGCCGCTGCGTCCGGCCTGCTGGGCATAGCCCAGAACCTGCCCGTTCATCAGCGTATTGACCGAGGCATAGAGTTCGCCTTCCGACACGCTGAGGCTTTCCAGGCGGGCACGATCAGGCACGACGTTCAGCGTCGGGCGCGGCAGACCATAGGAATCGTCCACATCGACGATGAAGTCGATGTCCTTGAAGATGGCCTTGACCTTTTCGGCCACGGCGCGGCGCGTGGCGGCATCCGGCCCGTAGATTTCGGCCAGCAGGGTGGCCATGACCGGCGGCCCCGGCGGCGCTTCGACCACCTTCAACACCCCACCCGCGGGCAGGGCCACGGCTTTCAGCCTTTGGCGCAGGTCCAGCGCAATGGCATGGCTGGCGCGCGAACGCTCGCCCTTGGGAGCCAGCAGCACATTGAGATCGCCCTGTTCCGGACGGCTGCGCAGGTAGTAGTGACGCACCAGCCCGTTGAAGTTGAACGGCGTGGCGGTCCCGGCATAGGCGTCGATGGCTTCAATCTCTTTCAGACCGGCGGCCACCCGCGCGGCCTCGGCCAGCACGCGCTGCGTCATCTCCAGTGATGTGCCTTCGGGCAGGTCGGCAATGACCTGAAGCTCCGACTTGTTGTCGAAGGGCAGTAATTTGACCGTCACCACCTTGAAGCCGAACAGGCTCATCGACACGAGCGTGGCGGCCCCGACCAGCAACAGGAAGGTCCAGGCCGTCTTTTTCGTGGCGATGACCTTCGACGCCACACGGCGATAGAGAAGACCAATAAAGCCTTCGTGGTCGTGGGAATGGCCGTCGCTCAGCGTCTTGCGCGCAAAGCGGATCATCAGCCACGGCGCAAGGATTACTGCGACAAAGAACGAGAAGACCATGGCCGCCGAGGCATTGACCGGGATGGGGGCCATGTAGGGGCCCATCAGGCCGGAGACGAATAGCATGGGCAGCAGCGCCGCCACCACGGTCAGGGTGGCGACAATGGTCGGGTTGCCGACCTCGGCCACGGCTTCGATGGTGGCCTGAGCGCGGCTTCGCCCATCGGGTTTCCCCACATCCGGCATACCCCAATGCCTTGCGATGTTTTCGATCATCACGATGGCATCATCGACCAGAATGCCGATCGAGAAGATCAGGGCGAACAGGCTGACCCGGTTAATGGTGAAGCCCATCAGGTTCGAGGCGAACAGCGTCAAAAGGATGGTGGTCGGGATCACCACGGCGGTGACTGCGGCTTCGCGCCAGCCGATGGCAAAGCCAATCAGCACCACGATCGAAGCGGTAGCCAGTCCCAGATGGAACAGCAGTTCATTGGCCTTTTCATTGGCCGTTTCGCCGTAGTCGCGCGTAATCGACGCCTCAACCCCCGACGGGATCAGCGTGCCTTTGAGCGCCTCGAGTCGCTTATGGATGGCCTCGGAGACGATGACCGCATTGGCCCCCTGACGCTTGGCGATGGCCAGTGAGACGGCAGGCGCGGCCTCAATCCCATGCGCCGTCTGGCGATAGCGGGTCACCCGCGCCTGATCCTCGCGCGGGGCCTGCACGATAGTGGTGACGTCGCGCACCAGCACCGGCTGGCCGCTGACCGAGGTCACGGTGATCTGTCCCACGTCAAAGACGCTGTTAAGCGAGCGCCCGGCCTTGAGGTCGAGCGTCTGGCCATGATCGCGCACCACGCCGGCGGGCAGGGTCTGGTTGGCCGCTGAAATCGCCTGGGTGAGTGCGGTCAGGGACACGCCGTGCAGGCTCATGCGCGCCGGGTCCGGCTCGATGCGGATTTCTTCCGGGCGGCCGCCGGTGAGGAAGGTCAGGCCGACATTGTCCACCTTGGCCAGTTCGCTGCGCAGCTTGAGCGCCAGTCCGTACAGCGCCACATCGTCAATGCGCGCTCCGGCACCGGCGGTGGGCGACAGGGTAATGATCATTGACGGCACGTCATTGATGCCGCGCGTCGAAACGAGCGGTTCGGGGATGCCCTTTGGCATCTTGTCGGCATTGGCGCGCAGCTTTTCATGGATGCGCACGGCGGCGGAGTCGGGATCGGTGCCGACCTTGAAGCGGGCCGTCACCATCACCGCATCGTCTTCGATAAAGCTATAGACGTGATCGACGCCGTTGATGCTTTTGACAAGGGTTTCGAGCGGCCTGGCGATCAGTTCCTTGGCGTCATTGACCTTCAGCCCGGCCGCCGCCACCTGAATATCGACCATGGGCACCGAAATCTGCGGCTCCTCCTCGCGCGGGATGGACATGACCGCCATCAGGCCGACAAACACGGCCACCAGCAGGGCCAGAGGGGTGAGGGGGGAGTTCAGCGTCGCCTGCGTCAGGCGGCCCGAAAGTCCTGATTTGGCGTCGTTCATTTTGCCGCTCCATAGGGGGCCAGTGTGTCCCCGTCCTTGAGACCGCTGAGGATTTCGACCTGTCCGGCTGAAAGCGGCGCGGTCTGCACCGGTATCTCGCTGAAGGTGCGGTCAGGGGCGACCAGACGCACATAGTCGAGGCCGTAGCGCGTGGCGACATAGGCGGCCGGCACCTGAATGCCCCGACGTTTGCCGAGGCTGAGCGAGGTAATGACGCGCTCACCCACCAGCACCTGATCGAGCCCTGCCGGAGTGACATCGGCAATGACCTGCCCCTTATCGACCGCCGGATAGATCTGGCTGAGCGTGCCCGAAGCGGTGAGGCCATTGGCCTCCAGTTGAACGCCTTGCCCCACACTGAGGGCGCGTGCCTGCGGTTCGGGCAGTTGCAGGCGCACGACGCGCGGCCCGGCGGTTACCGTCGCCACCGACTGACCGGCCATGACCACGGCCCCGGCGGGGATTTCGGCCTTTACCACCACGCCAGAGGCCGGGGCGTGAATGACGCCCTGTCCGGCCAGTTCACCCGCCGCCGCGCGCTGCGCCTGCGCCGCCTTCCAGGCCGATTCCGCCTGCTCCAGCCGGGCCTTGGCGTAGATGCCCTTGTCATACAGCGTCTTGATGCGTTTGTAGTCGGCCTCCGCCTGAAGCGCGGTCGCCGTATAGGCGCTGGCTTCGAAATTCAGCCTCTGGTCCTTGACCACGCCGATGACCTGTCCCTTGGCGACGGTGTCGCCTTCGCGCACATTCAGGGTGATCAGCACGCCGGGAATCCGCGCCACGGCCTCGCCCATATCGCGCGTCGTCAGCGTAGCCGACAGACGCTTGATATCGTCGATATCCGTCGTGGCGACGGTCAGCAGGTCGCCGGCGGCCGTTTGCGGCGCGGCGCGCTCGACCGGCTTTTTGTCGTGCCCGTCTGAGCAGGCGCTAAGACTGGCAAAAGCGAGCGCCGTCAGCGCCGACGCGGCGAACAGGCGAAGGAAGGGGCGGGGCATGGCCATAGCCTTTCTCAGCGAACCGTGGGCAGGCCTGCGGCCTTCCACGCATTAATGCCGCCCTGAAGGTGATGATCGACCTGAGCGCCAAAGTCGCGGCAGGCCTTGACGCCCTGCGCCGAGCGCCCGCCGGCCAGACACTGCATGACCACGGTACGCTCACCGGCCCCGGCAGTGACCGTGGCAAGCGCCTCAGACGACAGGCTCGACAGCGGCAGGTTGATGGCGCCCTTGATGTGTTCGGCGCGAAACTCCGAGGGCTCACGCACATCAATCAGTAAGAGGGTCTTCGTCTGAAGCCCTTTATGCACCTCGGCCGGGGTCAGGTTGGTGATGGGGGTTTGCGGTTTGAACAGTCCGAACATGGGGCCTCAAAAAAGCGCTTGAAGTTTCTATATTGCGTATTTAAGATAATATGCAATTAAAAACAAGTCCACTGTTTTTAATGCGCCTCCGCCGGAGCGGGCGGGCGGTAAACCGGGTGGACACCAGGGAGGTCAGTCATGGCCACTACAGGACAAAAGCCGCGCATCGTGATTCTGGGCGCGGGGTTGGGCGGGACGATTGCCGCCTTTGAGATCAAAGACGTCGTCGGCAGCAAGGCCGATGTCACCGTCGTCAATAAGGGCGACACCTTCCATTTTGTACCGTCAAACCCGTGGGTTGCCGTCAAATGGCGCACGCGCGAAGCTATTGAAGTCAATCTGACCAACATCTTCCGGCGCAAGGGGATCGAATTCTTTACCTGCGGGGCGAAGGCCATCTATCCCAAAGACAACAAGATCACGCTTTCGACGGAAATGGAGCTGTTCTACGACTATCTGGTCATTGCGACAGGACCGGAACTGGCCTTTGACGAAATCGAAGGCTTTGGTCCGGAGCATTTCACTCAATCGGTCTGTCACGTCGATCATGCCTTGGCGGCATCAGATGTGTTTGAGGCCTTTGCCAGGGACCCGAAACCCATCGTGGTTGGAGCCGTGCAGGGGGCCTCGTGCTTCGGTCCCGCCTATGAGTTTGCCCTCATCCTCGATACGGAACTGCGTAAACGCAAGGTGCGCGACAAGGTGCCGATGACCTTTGTGACCTCCGAACCCTATGTCGGGCATCTGGGGCTGGATGGTGTGGGGGATACCAAGGGTCTGCTGGAAAGTGAACTGCGCCAGCGCCACATCAAATGGATCACCAATGCCAGGGTCGAAAAGGTTGAGGCCGGTCTGATGCACGTCGAAGAGGTCAATGAAGACGGCTCAACAAAGGGGCATCATCAGTTGCCCTTCGGTTTTTCGATGATGCTGCCAGCCTTCCGGGGCGTTGAGGCCGTGCGCGGGCACGAAGGCCTGACCAACCCGCGCGGGTTTATTCTCGTGGACAAGCATCAGCGCAATCCGACCTATCCCAATATCTTCGCGCTGGGCGTCTGCGTCGCCATCGCGCCCACGGGTAAGACCCCGGTGCCGGTAGGCGTGCCCAAGACCGGGTTCATGATCGAGTCCATGGTCACGGCCATTGCGCACAATTTCAAGCTGATACTGGCGGGCAAGGCCCCGACGCACGAAGCGACCTGGAATGCCATCTGTCTGGCTGACTTTGGCGATGGCGGCGTGGCGTTTTTCGCACAGCCGCAGATTCCACCGCGTAACATCAACTGGTCGGCATCCGGCAAATGGGTGCATCTGGCCAAGGTCGGCTTTGAAAAATACTTCATCGGCAAGGTGAAGTCCGGCAAGTCCGAACCCTTCTATGAAAAGCTCGCGCTCGATCTGATCGGCGCGCACAAGATCAAACCCTGAGGAGAAATCGCATGTCTCTCGATCGTCTCGTTCTGGCCTTTGCCGGAACCGTCGTGCTGGTGTCCGTCGCGCTGGCGCATTTTGTTCACCCGAACTGGGTGTGGCTGACCGTCTTTGCCGGGGCCAATATGATACAGGCCAGTTTCACCGGCTTTTGTCCGGCGGCGATGGTGTTCAAGGCGCTGGGCGCCAAGCCGGGGGTGTGCTTCAAATGAGCAAGTCCTATCCCGAAATCACCGCGCGCCTGTCGGCCCATATCAAGACTCTGCGCAAAGACATTCCGGAAACCATGGCAGGGTTTTCGGCGCTCGCCAAGGCTGCCACCGCCGATGGTGCTCTCGATAAGAAAATGAAGGAGTTTATCGCTCTGGCCATTGGTGTCGCGACGCGCTGCGATGGCTGCATCGGCTATCATACCGAGGCACTCGTGCGACTGGGGGCGACGAAACAGGAGGTTGAAGAGGTGCTCGGCATGGCCATCTATATGGGAGGCGGGCCTTCGCTGATGTATGCGGCTGACGCCCTCATGGCGTTTGAGCAGTATTCGGGGGCAACATAACCGTGCCGCCCCTGTCGGCGGCATTTTGCTAGAAATGCGGCGAGAGTGACCGGATATTTATCCAGATATACAGACGTAAGTAGATTATGATTTCTAAATAAGTTTATGAATTTAAAGGATATACAGACGATCAGACACTTCAGCGAGTGGTGAGATGGTGCCGGTTGCAGGATTCGAACCCGCGACCTGATGTTTACAAAACAACTGCTCTACCAACTGAGCTAAACCGGCACGCTGCGAGTCATTGAGGCTGTCGCAGACAGGGCCGTCCTTATGCCGGGAGCCATCGCAGAACGCAACGGATTTGCCGCCTTCGCCACAGATTTTTTCGTGCTTTGGGCATCAAACCTGTGTGCAGGGCGGCAAAATGGTCTAAAGGACAAGCCGATTTCCTGAGTTTTAGACGGTCTGAGCATGTCCCGCATTCTGATCACTTCCGCGCTGCCCTATATCAACGGCATCAAGCACCTCGGCAATCTGGCCGGGTCCATGCTGCCGGCCGATGTCTATGCCCGGTTCATGCGGGCGCGCGGTCATGAGGTGCTGTATATCTGCGCGACCGACGAACACGGCACGCCGGCTGAGCTGGCCGCCGCCAAGGCCGGGCAGGACGTGAAGACCTATTGCGACGAGCAGCACCTGATCCAGAGGACCGCCGGTGAGGCCTTCGGGCTCAGCTATGACTGGTTCGGCCGGTCAAGCTCGGCTGAAAACCGCCACCTGACTCAGGCCTTTTGCGAGGCGCTGGATCGTAACGGCCTGATCGAGGAACGCACGGACAAGATGGTCTATTCCATCGACGACGGGCGTTTCCTGCCGGATCGCTATGTCGAAGGCACCTGTCCGCATTGTAAGTTCGAAAAGGCGCGCGGGGATCAATGCGACAATTGCGGGCGGCTGCTCGATCCGACGGACCTGATCAATCCCTATTCGGCGGTGTCGGGGTCGCGGAACCTTGAGGTGCGCGATACCAAGCACCTCTATCTGCTGCAAACAAAGGTCGAGCCGCAGTTGCGGGCGTGGATCGAGTCGAAGACGCAGTGGCCGCAACTGGCCAAATCCATCGCCATGAAGCACCTCGAAGAGGGGTTGATCGACCGCGGCATTACGCGCGACCTGAAATGGGGCGTGCCGGTAACCAAGGACGGAAAGCCCAGAGAAGGCTTTGAAAACAAGGTCTTCTACGTGTGGTTTGATGCGCCGGTGGAGTATATCGGCGCCACGCAGGAATATTTCAATGCGAAGGGAAATGCCGACGGCTGGCAAGGCTGGTGGCGTCTCGATCAGGGGGCGGACGACGTCACCTATGTGCAGTTCATGGGCAAGGACAATGTCGCCTTCCACACGGTGAGCTTCCCGGCGACCCTTATCGGGTCGGGTGAACCGTGGAAGATGGTCGATACGCTGAAGGCCTTTAACTGGCTGAACTGGTACGGCGGCAAGTTTTCGACTTCGATGAATCGCGGCGTGTTCATGGATCAGGCGCTGGAGCTGCTGCCGGCGGATTACTGGCGCTGGTATCTGATTTCGCAGTCGCCGGAAGGCTCGGATTCGTCGTTTACCTGGGAGCAGTTCCAGAGCGCGGTGAACAAGGACCTGGCCGACGTGCTGGGCAATTTCGCCAACCGTATCCTCAAATTCACCGAGTCGAAGTTCGGCGGCGTCGTGCCGGAAGGGGGCGAGGCGGGCCCGCTGGAAGAGAAGCTCTATGCTGATCTGTCGGCCTTGCTGGCGGAGGCGACCGAGGCCTTCGAGGCCATGGAGATGCGCAAGGCAGCGCAGGCCGTTCGGCGTATCTGGGTGCTCGGGAACGAGTATCTTCAGGAGGCCGCCCCGTGGACGGCCTTCAAGACCGATGTCGAGCGTGCGGGCGTGATTGTGCGCCACGGCCTCAATCTGGTGCGCCTCTATGCGGTGCTCGCTCAGCCGCTGATGCCGTTTGCGGCGCAGTCTATCGCCGACTGTGTGGGCGTCGAGCTGCCGCTCGATTGGCCGACGACGGACGCTCAGGCCGAATTGTCCAAACTGCCGGCCGGTGCAACGGTCCGATCCGGCGAGGTCCTGTTCAAAAAGATCGACGACGACATGGTCGCCGACTGGGCCGCGCGCTTTGGCGGCAGCGACGCCGCCTGA
>NZ_JAIWNX010000001.1 GCF_020217185.1 Asticcacaulis sp. | reverse complement strand
ACAATAATTCATTAGCGAACAAAGGCGTTCGGACGTATCCATAAGCGACGGAGGAGTCCCGTTATGGATTTATCGAACGCCTTTTTCAGCTATCGCGGACGCTTTCGCCGCCGGGATTTCTGGCTCTATAGCGTGTTTTTGTGGCTGATCAGCTCGGCCTTTGTGGCCCTGTTCGGCGGAGACGATCACGGGATCAATTTGCTGCGGCCCTATCGCTTTGACGGGGTGGGGCTGATCGGCTTTGTTGCCTGGCTGGGCGTGCTCTATGCCACCTTCGCTGTACAGGTCAAACGCTGGCACGATCGCAACAAGTCGGGGTGGTGGGCGTTGATCACGCTGGTGCCGCTGATCGGCTGGCTATGGGTGCTGATCGAGTGTGGCTTTCTGGAGGGCACAAGCGGCGACAACCGCTACGGGGCGGCGACCAAACTCTGAGGTTTCAGGGAAGATTTTGGAGCGGGTAGACGGGATCGAACCGACATCCTCAGCTTGGAAGGCTGCTGCACTACCATTGTGCTATACCCGCCCTTGAGGCAGGGCCGTGGCCGAACAGCGTTTCAAGGGCGCGCGGTGGTGGGGGAAGCAGGACTCGAACCTGCGAAGCTTACGCAGCGGATTTACAGTCCGCCCCCTTTGCCGCTCGGGACATTCCCCCAAGCGCGCCCGTTGAAACGAGGTGGTCCTTAAACTCAATCTTTGAACAAAGAACAAGTCCAAAAACAAAAAAACTTTTTGGTTTCTGTGGATGCCCGCATTAAACAGACCGCCAATCTCGCCAAAAAGCCTTATCGGCCTCATATCGGAGCGCGTCTTATAGTGTCAAGCCAACGCGAACGCAACGACCCTAAATCGCGGAAAGGGGCCAATAGCCCTAAAAAATCGGGGTCGAAGGCCGCTTTTTCGGGACAATCCAAACCTTTTACCAAGGACAAGCCGCGCGACAAGGGCGGCAACGCCCCGGCTCAATCGGCGCGCGCCCAAACGCAGGCCCATTCTCAGACACGACCCAAACCGTCGGTGCGGGTGTCCGAAGACGGCTGGATCTGGGGCCTGCACGCGGTGGAGGCGGCGCTGAAAAATCCGTCCCGCCACGGACCGATTCGTCTCTATGTGACGCCGGAGCGTCAAAAGGCGCTGGAGCAGGTGGCCCCAAAGCGCGGCGACCTGCACGTGCGCCTGACCGAGATGGCCGAATTTTCCGGCTTCCTGCCGCAAGGCGCCGTGCATCAGGGCGTGGCGCTGAACGGGCCACCGCTGGAAGGCGACGACCTGAACGGCCTGATGGAAGGGGCGCTTAGGCAGGCGCACCCGGTGCTGGTCATGCTGGATCAGGTGACCGACCCGCAAAATATCGGGGCCATATTGCGCACCTGCGCCGCCTTTGGCGCGGCCGGGCTGATCATGCAGGACCGCCATTCGCCGGTCATGCAGGGCGTGCTGGCCAAGACGGCAGCGGGGGCGATGGATAGAGTGCCTTTCGCGCGGGTGACCAACCTGTCGCGGGCGCTGGAGTCTCTGACGGAAAACGGCTTTGTCAGTCTGGGCATGGCGGGGGAGGCTGAACATAGCCTTCAGGCCGTGCTGGAACAGCAGGGCTGGCGTCAGTCTGGCAGCCCGCGTGCGCTGGTCATCGTCATGGGCTCAGAAGGCGAGGGGCTGCGGCGGCTGGTGGCCGAACACTGCGACCATCTGGTCAAAATCCCTATGCCGGGTGGCTTTGAGAGCCTGAACGTCAGCCATGCGACGTCGATTGCGCTGTATGAGGCCCTGGGGCGCGCGGTTTGATCGCCTCGTAATAGTGGTTGCCGCCCTCATCGCTGTGGCTGGCGACGAGGGACAGGCCGTGGGCGTCCAGAAGCGCCGCATAGGCGGCCTGACCCAAGGCGCGGGAAAGGCGTCCGGTGAGGTTGTCCGGCCATTCGCAGGCCTGAAGCGGTGCCGTAAACAGAAAGCGCCCGCCGGGTTTCAGCGCCTGGGCGACCCGACCGATCAGGGCCGCCTGATCCGCCTCCGATAGCAGAAAGATCAGACCGACGCAGACTGCCGCGTCGAAAGTTCGGTCAAAGAAGGCGCTGACCTGCGCCGCTTCGCAGGCGACCGGCGCGTCGGGAAAGCGGGCGCGGAAGGCGGCGGCCAGACGGGGTGAGGCATCTATGCCCGACACGGCAAACCCTGCTCCGATCAGGGCTTCGGCAATGGGCACGCCCGATCCGCAACCCACATCGACAATGGCGCTGCCGGCGGGCAAATGCGCTATGGCCCAGTTCCGCACCAGATCGGCTCCGACACCGGAGCGCATCTGCATGAAGCGCTCGGCAAGCGCGTCCCAGCCTTCGGAGGGATCATCGGGCATGGTCGGGCTCCGGTGCGATTTAGAGCGTTTTTCGCTCAAGTGGATACCGGTTGAGCGTAAAAAAACACGACAAAGCAGAAGCTTAGGGCGAAATTTCGATTCAGAATGAACGAAATGCGCTTTAAGGTTTCTCCAGCCTGTCATGCGTTCTGCCTCTGGACAAGGCGGGATGTGAAAACTAGGAGGGTGTGCAAACCTTTTTATTTACGGGCCCGTCATGGACTTTTTTAGCAATCCTGAGTTCGCGTCTCAGGTCTCTGCCTTTTTTCAGGTCGTCTTTATCGACATCGTCATGGCCGGTGACAATGCCGTGGCGGTCGGTCTGGCGGCGGCGGGTCTGGCGGCCGGTGATCGCAAAAAGGCCATCCTCTACGGACTGATCGCGGCGGTTATCATGCGCATCGGCTTTGTGCTGGTGACGGCCCAGTTGCTGCTGATCGTCGGCCTGCTGCTGGCGGGCGGGCTGCTTCTGCTGTGGGTGGCGTGGAAGATGTGGCGCGAACTGCGCGAGCCCGATACCCACGCGCAGGAACACGCCGAAGCGGCGCTGGAAGACGCTACCGGGGCCGATATCAACGGCAATCCCACCACGGGCGGGGCGACGGCTCCGGCACCCAAACGCAAGAGCTTCAAGGCCGCTGTGGTTCAGATTCTGATCGCCGACCTGTCGATGTCGCTCGACAATGTGCTGGCCGTGGCCGGGGCGTCGCACGCCCACCCGGAAATCATGGTCTTTGGCCTGATTCTGGCCATCGCCCTGATGGGGGTCGCCTCGCACTTTATCGCCAAGGTCCTGCACAAGTACCGCTGGATCGGCTTCTTCGGTCTGGCCGTTGTACTCTACGTGGCGCTGAACATGATCTGGGAAGGCCACCGCGACATCGTGGTCGATACAGGTAAGGTCGCGGAATATAACCAGATTGTGCCGGACTTTATGGATATCACCGAAAAAGACATCAAACACTTCGGCCCGAAACCGGCGCATTGAGGGTTTAGCCTCTCGCCGGGCGGCGGCTCCGCCGCCTCAATGGCGGCTTGAGCGAAATGAAATCATTTCGCCCTGAGCCGGTTTCAGGGCATGTCTTCGGGCATGTCCTCAAGGCGATAGGCGTTGAGCATCGGGCGGTGGCCTTCGGGCGAGGGGCCAAAGCGGTTGCCGCCCCTTTGCCCGGCCAGAAAACCGCATTCGATCAGGGTCCAGAGCTGCCCCAGCACCGGCACGAGGCCGACCATCAGCCACCAGCCGGACTTGCCCCGATCGTGCCAGCGTTTGACGCTGAGGCAGAAGCCGATCCACAGGAGCGGCAGCCCCAGAACCAGCCACAACGGGTCCAGCCCCTCGACCGGGCTGAGGCCGATACGCTCGCCGTAATTGGCCCTGAGCCACCACAGGGTCAGGCAGATGACGGCTATGCCGAAGCTCCAGCCCCAGAAGCCGATGCGCGACAACCGTCCGTTGGGGCTGAGCAGGGTGTTGATGATATTCACAGGTTTCCTCCCGGCCGCATGAGGGCGACTCTCTTATCCAACGAATTTACCATAACGCGGTTCGGGACAGCAGGGGCGTGGCGGTAAACTTATCGGGAGCGGCGAAACCGCACATCTTGCAGAACAGAGATGCGCGCGCCTGTAATCGGGGCTATGCTGTGCGAATGAGAGTGGTTCTGAACCTGCTTGGCCTGTGTTTCGTCGCGCTTGGTGTCATCGGCATGTTTGTGCCGGTGCTGCCGACGACGGTGTTTCTGATCATCGCCGCCGTCATCTTTGCCCGCTCCAATCCGGAATGGGAGCGGCGCATCATGGCGCACCCGAAGTTTGGCCCACCCATCCGCGCCTTCCGTGAACGCGGTGTCATCGGCCCGGCGGCCAAGATTGCAGCGGTCAGCGGCATGGCCGTGTCGTCGGTGATCGGCTTCGTCACCCTGCGCGGCGTATGGGCCTTTGTGCCCGCGGGGGTGTGCCTGCTGTGCGCCCTTTACGTGCTGTCGCGGCCGTCGCAATGATAGTTACCCGTGTGACCGCTTGACCCGTTGCGAAGGAAGGGGCTAGCTTCCGGCAGTGATTTCCGGAGCGCCCCATGCCGTCCAAGCTGACTATTGCCGTCTCTGCCGTTGCCCTCATGGGTGCGGCGGTTGTTTCCCCCGTCTTTGCGCAGGCCACGCTGACCCCTGAGCGGGTGTTTGCCAATCCGGACCTGTCCGGGCCGAAGGCGGTGGGGGCGCGCCTGTCGCCGGACGGTACGCTGCTGACCTTCCTCAAGCCCAAGCTGACCAATGCCACGGTGCAGGACCTGTGGGCCGTCGATGTCAAAGGCGGCGCGCCCTATGTGCTGGTTGATGCCGACGCCCTGTCGTCCGAAGGCAAGGAACTGTCCGAGGCCGAAAAGGCGCGGCGTGAGCGGATGCGCGTGTCGGCGCGCGGCGTCGTGGCCTATGACTGGGACCCGTCGTCCAAGACCCTGCTGGTGCCGCTGGATGGCGACATCTATCTGGTCGATCGGGCGACCAAAAAGATCAGCCGCGCCACCGAAACGCCGGGCGATGAGGTCGATGCTAAGCTCAATCCCAAGGGCGGGCAGGTGGCCTATGTCCGTGATCAGACGCTTTATGTGCGCGACCTCGCGACCGGCAGTGAGCGTGCCATTACGCCGAAGGGTGAGGGCGTCATTTCCTATGGCGTGGCTGAGTTCATCGCGCAGGAAGAACTGAACCGCTATACCGGCTACTGGTGGTCGCCGGACGGCACGAAGATCGTCTATGCCAAGGTCGATGAAAGCCCGGTCGATATCGTTGAACGCTTTGAGATCAGCGGCACGGGGACGCGCACGGTTGATCAGCGTTACCCGAAGGCCGGGCGTCCCAATGCCATCGTGACCCTGTTTGTGCACGACCTGAAAACCGGAACCGACGTGCCGCTCGATCTGGGGGCCAACAGCGACATCTATCTGGCGCGCGTCAACTGGAGCCCGGACGGGCAGTCCGTCTTTGTGCAGCGCCTGAGCCGCGATCAGAAGACGCTGGACCTGCTGCAATATCCGCTGACCGGCGGGGCACCGCGCACCGTTCTGACCGAGACCTCGGACACCTGGGTCGAGTTGAATAACGACCTGCGTTTCCTGAAGGACGGGCGTTTCCTGTGGGCGTCGGAACGCGACGGCAATAACCACCTCTACCTCTATGACAAGGACGGGAAGCTGATCCGTCAGGTCACGCAGGGCGACTTCCCGGTGGCGAAGGTCGCGGCGGTCGATGAGGCGAAGGGTGAGGTATGGTTTGAGTCGTCCTATAAGACCGTGGTCGAGATGGGGCTTTACAAGACCTCCTACCTCAAGCCGTCTGAGCCGGTGGCCGTGACCAAGGCCGGCGGCTGGTGGTCCACGGACGTGTCGCCCAATGCTAGGGCCTTTATTGGCACCTATGCCGACCCGCAAACCCCGGCCCAGACAGGTCTTTATGACGCAACGGGCAAGCGCGTGCGCTGGATCGAGGAAAACGCGCTGGACGCCAAACACCCGTATTTCGCGTATAAAGACACCTATAGCGCACCGGAATTTGGTACGCTGAAGGCCGTCGATGGCGAAGACCTGCACTGGCTGATGCTCAAGCCGCGCGGCTTTGACCCGGCGAAAAAGTACCCTGTTATCGTCTCCATCTATGGCGGCCCGGCGCGTCAGGACGTGCGACGCGGCTGGGTGTCGCCCGCCAACCGCCTGTTTCAGGAGGCCGGGTACATCGTCTTTACGCTGGACAACCGCGGCACGCCCAACCGCTCGGTAAAGTTCCAGCGCGCCATCTATAAGCAGTTCGGCGGCCCGGATATCGACGATCAGATCATGGGCGCGAAGTGGCTGCAAAGCCTGCCCTATGTCGATCCGGCGAAGATCGGCATTATGGGCTGGTCGCAGGGCGGCTTTGTCACCCTGATGGCCTTGACGGCCAAGGACACGCCGTTTGTCGCCGGCGCGGCCGGCGCGCCGCCGACCGAATGGGGGCTTTATGACACCGCCTATACTGAACGCTACATGTCCACGCCGCAGGCCAATGCCGAGAACTACGCCAAATATGATGTGGTCAATCGCCTCGATAATCTCAAGCCGGGCAGCCTGTTGCTGATGCACGGCATGGCCGACGACAACGTCATCCTGCAAAACACCACGCGTGTCGTCGATGCCCTGCAAAAGAAGTCGATCCCGTTTGAGCTGATGCTCTTTCCGGGCGACCGCCACGGCATCCGCAGCAATGAGAAAAACCTGTTCCGCTACCGGTTGTATCTCGACTTCTTCGACCGCAAGCTGAAGAAATAGGGCCCGAAAACTCCGTTATATTACAATTGCTTCATGACACGTAATTAAGTTGTCCTGAACGCCCGCCTTCTTCATGCTTGGCCTATCGAAACCAGTCAGGGGTTTAACAATGGGCACGGGCATCAAGGCGGGCGTTTTCGTCGCCATAGCCACTATGGCTGCCGCGGCAGGCGCGCAGGCCGCCACGCAGGTCGAACTGAAACACATGGCGGCGCGTGTCATCGTCACGCCGGAAAACCGCGCAGACGTGAAGCTCACCGTCACCTATGGCAAGGCCGATCTGCCGAAAATCATGGTCAGCACCAAGGGCGACAAGCTGGTGGCCTCGGGTCAGTTGCGCAAGCGTAGCTATGGCTGCGCGGGCAATCAGACGGTCCGCATCGATGGTAAGGGGCAGATCGCTGTGGCCGATCTCCCCGTCGTCTATCTGCGCGTACCTATGGATGCCAGGGTGGCCTCGGAAGGCGCCGTCTATGGTCGCATCGGGACGGCCCAATCGCTGGAGTTCGCGCTGGGCGGCTGTGGCGACTGGACGGTGGATACGGTGCAGGGCAAGGCCGAGTTGAATATCGGCGGGTCGGGCAGCATTCGCGCCGCCAATGTCGGCGATGCCGAAGTCGCCGTCGGCGGCTCTGGCGATATCTATCTGGGTCGCATCAAGTCCCTGTCGGGTGCCATCGGCGGGTCGGGCTCGATCAATGTCGCCGAAGTGGCCGGGCCCGTGGAAATCGCCATTGGCGGTTCCGGTGATGTGCGCATCGACAAGGGCACGGCCCCCAAGGTGGACGTCTCCATCGCCGGTTCAGGCAATGTGCGCTTCGGCGGTGAGGCGGTCGATGTCGATGTCTCTATCGTCGGTGCGGGCGATGTTTCGGTACGTAAGGTCACCGGTCACGTCTCACGGTCCGTCATGGGCTCCGGCAAGGTGCGCATCGGCGAAGGCGGCCGCTGACAGAAACAGGTATTTGTCGGGTTAAATTTTGACCCGATCACGAAATCTCCGCCTGCGCTTTCCGGGGCAGGTGGCGATCAGGAGACGGGCCTGATCCTTTCGGTCTGGCACTCTCTGGTTCTCCATAAACTCAGACGCGGCGGCCCTGGTGACCGTCGCGTTTTTTTTTGTCATCGTACCGTCTTTTGACAACCGGCCCCGACTGCGTTAACCCTTTTCATCAGAAGTAAGGGGGGAGGGGTGTCATGCAGACCCTGCTGGACGGCCTGTCGGCGCTTGGCGGATGGCGCATCAATTTTATGCAGGTCGCGACGATCGCCGTCATCCTGTTTGTCTTCGTCATTCAGGGCTTCCGCATCAATCAGGAATACCAGCGCGCCGTCGTCTATCGACTGGGGCGCTTTGTGAATGTGCGCGGACCGGGCCTGTTCTGGATTATCCCCTTCATCGAATGGAGTACCAAGGTCGATGTGCGTATCCTGTCGGTGAATCTCCAGACGCAGGAAACCCTGAGCCGCGACGGCGTGGCGGTGAAGGTGAACGCCGTGGTCTGGTACTGCATCAACGATCCGGCCAAGGCGGTCAACAGCGTGCTCGACCCGTATACGGCGGTGCTTCAGGCCGCCGAAACTTCGCTGCGGGATGTGATTGGTCAGCACGATCTGGACGCCATCCTCAAAGGTCGTGAGCAGATCAACGCCCTTCTGATGACGCAACTCGACCGTGCCGCTAACAAGTGGGGCGTCGATATTGACGCTGTGGAAATGCGCGATCTCGACATTCCGGTGCAGATGCAGCGCGCCCTGGCTCAGGAAGCCGAAGCCACCCGCGAAGCCAAGGCCCGTCTGATCAAGGCGCAGGGCGAGCAGGCGGCGTCCGAAACCCTGCGCGCCGCCGCCATGGCCATTGCCGAGGCACCGGGTGCGATGGAACTGCGCCGCCTTCAGACGCTGCAAGAGATCGGCACCGAGCAGAATTCGACCATCATCCTTGGCTTCCCGCAGGAACTGCTGCACGCGGCGAAGAAGCTTTCCGGCGAATAACAAGTTTTTGGTGGATTTTGCGTAGCGGTGGCTTGCCCTTTGCGCCAACCGCTGATACACGCGACTTCCTCTGAAACCGCCTGTCACAACAGGTCGGCTTCACACAGGGGTATAGCTCAGCTGGTAGAGCGCCGGTCTCCAAAACCGGAAGTCGTGGGTTCGAGTCCCTCTGCCCCTGCCATTTCATCGCAAATGAGGCTTGAAATCGCGATTTCGAGCCTCATTTGTGCTGGAAGCGCCTGTTACGCGCATCCCTTGAGAAAGCTGGACGAGAAACCTATGGCTAAAAAGCCCCCTTCGACCCCGACGGTAGAAAGCGCGCGCAAAGTCGCGGTCGCCCCCGTGGCTGCCGCCAAGGCCGCCGGCAGCGAAGCCGTCACCCCGAAGAAGCGCACCAGCCCGGCCAAATTCTTCTCCGAAGTCCGTCAGGAAGCGCGCAAGATCACCTGGACCTCGCGCAAGGAGACCTGGATCACCACGGTAATGGTATTCATCATGGTCGTTGTCGCCTGTGCGTTCTTCTATATCGTTGACGGCGGACTGGGATTCGCGGTCAACTCGCTCATCAATATCGGACGTTAAGGGCTCACAACACATGGCCGAAACCCTGGAAGCGACGCTCGCACCGAACCCCAAGCACAAGTGGTACATCGTCCACGCCTATTCCAACTTTGAAAAGAAGGTGGCCGAATCCCTGCGCGAGCAGGCCAAGGCGCAGGGCCTTGAGGACAAGTTCTCCGAAATCCTCGTCCCCACCGAAGAAGTCGTCGAAGTCCGTCGCGGCCGCAAGTTCAACTCCGAACGCAAATTCTTCCCCGGCTACGTGCTGGTGAAGATGGAACTGACCGACGAAGCCTTCCACCTCGTCAAGAACACCCCCAAGGTCACCGGCTTCCTCGGTTCGGGCTCAAAGCCCATGCCGGTCTCCGAAAAGGAAGTGCAGCGCATCGTCGGTAACGTCGAAGTCGCGGCCGAAAAGCCCAAGACCGTCCTGTCCTTCGACATCGGCGAAAAGATCAAGGTCATCGACGGCCCGTTCGCCTCGTTCGATGGCGTGGTCGAAAGCGTCGATCAGGAACATGCCCGCCTCAAGGTCTCGGTGTCGATCTTCGGTCGCGCCACCCCGGTCGATCTGGAATTCGGTCAGGTCGAAAAGACCGTCTGATCATCTTCGTAAATCCGCTTACGCAAACCCCATGTAGCCCGGCTATGTGGGGTTTGTTTTTTGCGCGTTTGGGTTCTGGGCAAGGGTAATAATCCGGGGTCAGTTGACCCCGGACCCCGGATGTGGGTGCGCGATTTCTGCGGGCGGTGTGCGGGGCGAGGGAAGATTTTAGCCACGAAACGTA
>NZ_JAIWNX010000310.1 GCF_020217185.1 Asticcacaulis sp. | reverse complement strand
ACGGGTCATGAAAAAGGCCTCCAAATCAGTGGAAGCCTTGAATCACGCATAAGCCAGCTTGAAAACCCAATTTATGAGTTTACGGCCTAGTCCAGCGTCACCCGATAACGCTTCAGCGCGATAAAGCTGGCGACCGTGATGAAAACCAACAGCGGCCAGATATTGTGCCACACGGCGGCGACATCGGCGCCTTTGAGCATAATGCCCCGCACGGCACGCAGGAAATGCGTCAACGGGAAGACCGAGCCGATCCACTGCGCCCAGTCGGGCATACCGCGAAAGGGGAACATAAAGCCCGACAACAGGATCGACGGCAGGAAGAAGAAGAAGGTCATCTGCATGGCTTGCATCTGGGTGCGGGCAATGGTTGAGAAGGTGAAACCGACGGCCAGATTGGCGATGATAAACAGGCCGACACAGGCCAGAAGCAGCCACGGCGAGCCCAAAAACGGCACGCCAAATACGAAGGTCGAAGCCAGCAAGACTATACCGGTCTGGATCAGCCCCACCCCGACATAGGGGGTGATCTTGCCCACCATCACCTCCCACGGACGCGCCGGCATGGCCAGCAGGTTTTCCAACGTGCCGCGTTCGCGCTCGCGCGTCATGGCCATGGAGGTGATCATGATCATGGTCATGGTCAGGATGACCCCCAGAAGCCCCGGCACGATATTGTACTGGGTGATGCCTTCGGGGTTGTAGCGGCGATGGACCACCACATCAACAAAGGGTTGCTGCCCTTGCAGACTGGACCAACCGCGCCCCAAACCCTCATTGATGGCCCTTCGCACAATCTCGTTCATCTGCCCCACCGCCCCGGAAGCCGCCGAGGGGTCAGAGGCGTCCGCCGACAGCAGCAGTTGCGGCCGGTCACCACGCAGCAGGCTGCGCGTAAAGCCCGATGGCACCTCGACAACAAAGGCCACTTCGCCGTTTTGCAGCAAACGATCGGCTTCCGCCGGGTCGAACACCTGCTTTTTGATGTCGAAATAGGTCGATTGCTGCATGGCGGCGACGATGGACCGCACGGCAGGGCTAGTTTCCTCCAGATAGACGGCGGTCGGTAGGTGGCGCGGGTCGGAATTGATGGCAAAACCGAACAGGGTCAGTTGGATAATCGGCACCATGATCATCATGCCGAAGGTCATGCGGTCGCGCCGCATCTGGATAAATTCCTTGGCCAGTATGGCGAGGATGCGTTTCAGCGGGGCGATCATGATTTATCCTCCGCCCCGTCCGCTTTTTCCGTGAGGAAAAACGGACAAAACCTGGAATGGGAAGGCGGAGCGGCAAACACAGAGTCTTTTTTCATGACCTGTCCTCCGCCTGACTCATTAAATGAATGAAGACATCCTCAAGGCTGGGGCGTTCGCGTCGCCACTGCGTGCCTGCCCCGCCTTCGCTGGCGATCAGGGCGTCGAGTTTGGCGGCATCGCTGTCGGACACGTGCAGGGCCGAGCCGAAATAGGCCACGTGTTCGGCCCCGTCGCGGCCGCGCAGACGGTCGGCCAGCGCCCGCACACCGGGCCCTTCGGCCACCCAGGTGTGCAGACCGCTCTCGTCGATGATACGGCTCACCGGCCCCTGCGTCATCAACTGGCCATAGGCGATATAGACGATTTCGTCGCAGCGCTCGGCCTCGTCCATATAGTGGGTCGAAACCAGCACGGTCAGGCCTTCGGCTGCCAGCCGGTGAATCTGGTCCCAGAAGTCACGGCGCGCCTGTGGATCAACGCCGGCTGTCGGCTCATCCAGCAGCAGCATGGCGGGGTTGTGCAGGGTACAGGCGGCCAGCGCCAGCCTCTGCTTCCAGCCGCCCGAAAGCGTCCCGGCCAGTTGTTTCTGACGACTGCTCAGGCCCAAGGTTTCCAGCGTCTGATCAACGACTTGTTTTATATTCCTAAGCTCATAAAGCCGCGCCACGAACTCCAGATTTTCGCGGATCGACAGGTCTTCCCAGAAGGAGAATTTCTGCGTCATGTAACCGACCTGCCGCTTGATCTGACGGCTGTCGGCGATGAGGTCGTAGCCGAGGCAGGTGCCCTGCCCCGCATCTGGTTTAAGAAGTCCGCATAACATACGGATAGTTGTCGTTTTTCCGGAACCATTCGGCCCCAGAAAACCCCAGACGTGCCCTTTCGGCATACGGATGGCGACATTATCGACTGCCACGCGATCACCAAAGCGCTTGGTCAGGCCGTGCACGTCAATGGCAAGGTCGGTCATCCTTTATCCTCCCCGGCTTACGGAGGAACCCGTTCGATAGACCGGAGGGTGGGCCGCCCCCCACCGTCTTTGCCGCCCTTCGGGCGTCAAATCCACCTCCCCCAGCACGCTGGGGGCGTATGAAATTACTCCCCTCATAACGCCACATCCACCGGCTGACCGGCCTTGAGCGCGTCGGGCTTTTGCGGCGTCGCCTCGATCAGAAAGACCAGCTTCTTGCGCTCGCGCACCGAATAGATGACCGGCGGTGTGAACTCGGCCTCTGGCGACACGTAGCGCACCTTCGCCGTCTGCGCCTGACAACCGTCGCAGGACACCCGAACCGTCTGCCCGACCTTGACTTTGGGCAAATCGCCCTGCGGCACGTAAAAGCGCACAAATTCTCGCCCTTTGGGATAGACGCTCAGCACCGGCGTCCCGGCCGCGACAAATTCCCCGGCCTCGTGCAGACGCCGCTCGACCTGCCCACTGAGGCGCGCCTTCACCGCCCGTTCGTCCAGCACCCATTGCGCCTGAGCCGCCTCAGCCCCGGCGGCCTGCGCCTGAGCCTGCGCGGCGGCCAGTTGATCCGTGCGCGCTGCCTGCCGCCGCGCCTCGATAGTGCGCTCAATGGCGGCGACATTGGCCTCGGCCGCCTGCCGCGTCGCCCGAAGCTGATCGAGTTTGGCCTGAGAGACATAGCCCTGCGGCGCCAGCCTGGCGTAGCGCGCCTCTTCGGAACGGGCGAGATCGAGCGAAGCGCGCGCCTGATCGCGCTCTTTCAGCAGGGGCGCGATATCCACCTCGCGCGCCCCCTTGCTGAGATCGTTCGCCGTCGCTTCCGCGGCCCGTTTCTGGCTCTCGGCGCCGGTTAAAGCCTGCTGCTGCTGCGTCGCATCGAGCGTAAACAGGGGCTGGCCTGCACTGACCGCCGCCCCGTCATCGACATAGACCTGCGTCAGCCAACCGGACTGCGGCGCGGCCACCGCCACCGACTGCGCCTCGACATAGCCCGTATAGTGCCCGGCCTCTTCGCGCGTGCAGGCGTTTAGCACTAGCGGCAGACACAAAAGCGCGTAGCGACGGCTCATGGCCTCACTCCTCTCAGAAACGTCTCGACATGGGCCTTCAGATAGGGGCGCGCCCTGACCGCCGGGGCGCTGATCTCACCGAAGGTAAAGTACCACAGGGCCGCCTTGACCATCGGAGCGATAAACAGGTGGGCGTAGAATTTCGCGTCCCCGCCCCCCAGTTCGCCGCGGCTTATGGCGCGTCGGAACAGGTCTTCGAGCGCCCCCAGAACCGGCGTGATCACCTCTTCATGATAAAAGCGCGCCAGTTCGGGAAAGCGCGAGGCTTCGCGCACCAGCAGCTTGGGATAGAGGGGCACAGTCCCCGCGTCGATCTTGCCACCGATAAAGTGCGCCACCCGCTTCAATAGCCAGCCCACCGGGCCGTTATAATGGTTGAGCACAAACAGGATGCGTCCGACGCGCGGCAGGACGTCCCGGCGCAACAGGGCTTCGAACAGCGCTTCCTTGGTCGGGAAATAGAGATAGACCGTGCCCTTGGACACGCCCGCCGCCGCCGCCACATCGTCCATGCGGGTATCGGCAAAGCCGTGGCGGCTGAACAGGTCGTGCGCCGCCTGCAACAGGGCGTCGCGGCGCACATCGGGCGACAGACGCACTCTTTTCTTGGGCAAAAGGTCGGACATGGGCCCTACTGACTGACTGGTCAGTACCCAATATCACAACGTTCGCAAATCAACAAGCGCGACAGATTGGCATGTAATGCAAACCTGACATTTTTTCTCATGTCAGGTTGACATTACATTTTTGCGATGTAAGCTTAACCTTACATCCGGCCCGATGTCCTTTCCCTTTCGCCAAGGACGACACCCATGAACCTGAAAACACCCGCCGCCGAATACACGATCCAGATGCTGATCTGGATGGCGCTCTATGCCGGCCTGCTCATCGGCGCGATCCTGTATATCAAGGCCAATCACCCGACCGGTCCGCTGCTGTACGCACTGGCCGTCCTGCCCGCCCTGCCCATCGGCGGGACCATCGTTACCTTCCTGCGCTTTATCGAACGTTCGGATGAGTTTATCCGCGCCATGATGGTCCGCCGCGTCCTGATCGCCATGGGCCTGACCCTGTTCCTCAGCACCGTTATCGGCTTTATCGAGAACTTCACCGAAACCCAGTTGATCGAGCGCTATCTGGTCTATCCGATGTTCTGGGCCTGCTTCGGGCTGGCGTCGCCCTTCATCCGGGGCAGCAAATGAAGAACCGCCTGAAAGACCTGCGCACCGAGGCCGGTCTGACCCAGGCCGATCTGGCCGCCCGCCTCAATGTCTCGCGGCAGGCCGTTATCGCCATCGAGTCCGACAAACACGATCCGTCGCTCGATCTGGCCTATCGCATCGCCGCCATTTTCGACCTTGCCGTCGAAGCGATTTTTGAAAATCCGCATCGCCTGAACTCAGGCGAATAAGAAACTGATCTGAAAAGGAAATCCTATGTTCAAGCGCTTTATTGCAAAGCCTTCGCGCTACCACCTTGCCATTTGGGTCGTGGTCGCCCTGGGCATCCTCGCCGCCAACCTGTCGGCCGCCAAATCCGCCACCCTTTACCCCGATGCCCCCACGGCGCGTTTTTCGGTTGAGGTGGTGGGCACAGGTCCCGACCTGATCCTCATCCCCGGCCTCAACTGCTCCCGCGAGGTGTGGGAAGCCACGGCCGAACGCCTCAAAGGTCGCTATCGCCTGCACCTGCTGCACATTGCGGGCTTTGCCGGTGAGCCCGCCGGCGGCAATGCCCAGGGCCCGGTCATCACCCCGTCCGTTGAGGCGCTGAACGCCTATATCGTGCAAAACAAGCTGAAAGACCCCATTGTGGTGGGTCATTCGCTGGGCGGGCTGATGGGGCTCAAGCTGGCCACCCGGCACCCGCAGGCCCTGTCGAAGCTGGTCGTCGTCGATGCCCTGCCCTTTATCGGCGTGCTGTTCAACCCGGTCGCCACGGTCGATACGATCGCCCCGCAGGCCGCTCAGTTGCGCGACGCCCAGCTTAAGGTCGATGACGCCACCTATAAGGCGCAGCAGGACGCTGCCCGTGCCGCTCTGGCGGCGGCCACCACGGATGCCGAACGTCACCAGCGCCGCATCGCCCTGTGGACGGCGCTGAGCGACCGCCGCGTCTCGGCTCAGGCCTTCTATGACGACATGACCATGGACCTGCGCCCTGAGCTTTCAAAGATCACCGCCGAGGTGACGGTCCTTGTGCCGCACCACGCCTCCCTGCCCTACACGGCGGAACAAACGTCCGGTTTCTATACCCTGCAATATAACGGTACGGCGAACCTCACTATTGTCGGCATCAAGGACAGCCGTCACTTCATCATGTACGATCAGCCGCAGGCCTTTGCCGAAGCACTGGATGCCGCATTGCAAAAATAACGCCTTGTAGTTGAAAGTTTTTATCGTAACGGATGACCTCTTGCGAGGGCATCCGTTTTCGATTAGCTTCCCTCTCTGCAATCCTGAAGTTCAGGTTTGTTTCGCCACGGAAACCTGTCCGGGCGGGCTTTATTTGCCTTCGGGGGAGGGATTCGATGAAAAAAGTACTTTTCGCAGCGGCGGTGTCCGCCGTTATGGCCACCTGCGCGTTCTCATGCGTTGTCGCCCCCGTCGCGGCGCAGGCCCAGACGATCAAGTCCTTCGTCAAGATCGACAAACCGGCCGAAGGCGCGCCGCTTCTGATCGTCACCCCCGAAGTCAGCCTGTCCCTGCTGACCGCCGGCGGCGTGCAGGAGCCGCGTTCGGACTGGTCAAAGGCCGCGCAGGGGCACCTGTCGGCGGCCCTGACCACCGCCCTCAAGACCAGGAAATACGCCGTCAGCGAAGTGGCGCTCGACACCTACGAAGACCCGCGCGCCCTTCAGATACTGAAACTGAACGATGAGGTGGTCTCGGCCATCGCCTGGCAGCAGGTGCCTATGCTGCGTCTGCCGACCAAGACCACCTTCGACTGGACGCTGGGCAGTGGCGCACGCACGCTGGTCCCCGCCACAATGGCGGACAAGGCGCCGCGCTATGCTCTGTTCCTCACCTGTAAGGGCAGCTATCAAAGCTCGGCCAAGGCGGCGCTGAACGTCGGCATGGCGCTGCTGGGCGGACCGATGCAGTTCGGGGGTCAGGGCCTGCAATCCACACTGGTCGATCTCGATACGGGGCAGATCGTGTGGTATCAGTTTAACATGGTGGCGTCGGGCACCGACATCCGCGAAGCCGAAGGGGCGACGGCGGCGGTCGAAAAGCTGTTCAAGGACCTGCCGCTCTGATGCGCCGCGCGCTTACCGCTCTCACCGGCGCGCTGCTGATGACGGCGACGCAACCGGCGGTGGCTGCCGACACATATCCGGAGCGCCAGCCGGGCCAGATTCCGGCCGCCGGAACGCTGGAATTCTCCATCTGGGAAGAGACGAAAAAGGCCGAACGCGACGCCCGCACATCGGGGGAGCGCAACCACGATGAAGCGCTCAATGCTTATGTCCGCAGCGTGCTGGACCGGGTGGCCGGAGACTACCAAGGCGATCTGCGCCTCTATGTGATGGACCGTCCCTTCTTCAACGCCTCGATGGCCCCCAACGGCTATACCGAGGTGTGGACCGGCCTTCTGCTGCGGGCCCAGACCGAGGACGAGGTGGCGTTTGTTCTGGGGCACGAATTTGCCCACTATCGCCACAACCACTCGACCGAAGCGTTTGAGACGGTCAAGTCGAACCAGAACGCCGCCGCTGCTGCGGGCATGGTCATTGCCATCATCGGCGCGGGGGCGGCCGCTAATGCGGGCAGCTATTCGGCGGCGCGCGACATATCGAACCTGACGGGTGGGCTGATCGACGCGGTCTATCTGGGGGCCATCGCCTCCTACTTCGCCTATTCGCGCGACAATGAGAGCGAGGCCGACCGCTTTGGCAACACCTATGCGCTGAAGGCCGGTTACGATCCCTATGCCGCGGTGCGCATCTGGTCTTATCTGATCGACGAGACCAAGGCGTCGGACTATGAACGCACGCGCAAACGCGGCGGACGCATCAATGTCTTCGGTTCACACCCGCTGGAAAGCGAGCGCGTCGATGCGCTCAGCCGGCAGGCCGAAGGGTTTAAGGTCAAAAGCGATTCCGACGCGGTGCAAAAAGAGAAGCGCGCCGCCTATCGCACCCATATCCGCCCCTATCTTGGGCGCTGGCTGAGGGATGATCTGCGGCGTCAGGACTATGGCCAGACCCTGTTCCTGATCGGCGAACTCCAGCAGGACGGCCTTGATCGGGGCCTGCTCAGCTTCTATGCTGGTGAGGCCTATCGCCTGAGGGCCAAGGACAATCTGGGGTCTCAGGACCTGCTGGCCGCCGCCAATGCCTATAGCGAAGCCGCCGCCCTGCCCGATGCACCGCCGGAAACCCGTCGGCAACTGGGTGAGGTCTATCGCCGCATGGGCCGCACGCAGGACGCCATCGCGGCTTACGAATCCTATCTCAGGACCTATCCTCAGGCGCAAGACGCCTGGATGGTCGAAGACCTGCTCACCGGCCTGAAGACGGCGCCTGCACCCGCAGCGCCGCCGCCCGCGCCGGCCAAGAACTGAATGATCGGGGGACACTCATGCGTAAATTCACCGCTCTGAAAACCATCGCTGCCGCCACACTGGCCGCCGCGCTTCTGGCCGGTTGTGGCGGCGCGACGCTGGCACCCAAGGGGGCGCTGGCCGTCGGCACAGGATACAGCGTCAGCCTTAGCCGCGACTGGTCCGACATCTCGCCGCTCTATTACAGCCGCGCCAAGAAGGTCAAAATCCTGTCGATCGACGGGCCCGGCCTCAACCGCCTGTTTGTTTCCGAAGGGCTGAGCGCCGCCGACCCGCTGATGGTCCACCCGGTCAAGGGCGATAACAAAAACGCCCCTGCCCCGCGTGGTAAGGCCAACATGTCCTATCCGGAACAGATCGAGTTTGTCACCAACGCGCTGGCGGCCCTCGACTATCAGAAGGTCGAGGCTTCGGCCCCCAAGCCTGTCGATCTGAACGGTCAGCGCGCCGTGCGTTTCGACATTACGGCTAAGACGGCCGAAGGGCTGAACGTGCGGGGTGTAGCGCAGGCCGCTTCCAAGGGCGGGCTGGGCTATTACATCGTCTATATCGCCCCGGCCGAACACTATTACGACGCCAGCCTGAAAGACGTGCTGGCGACGATGGACAGCGCCAAACTGCCGTAAATCTGCCCTTTGGGGTGCGGTAATGGCGGATGTGCGACGAAAGACCACATAAAGCCTAAGGGCAAACGGGCGTAAGAGCAGAGCGTACCGCTTCAGGACGCTGCTCATGCCCGACACCTCATTTCCCACTCAGTCGTTCGCTCATAAGTCATGGCAAGAGCATGATGTGATGCGCTTTATGGGGCGTGAGGCCCCGCGCTACACCTCTTATCCATCGGCGCATCATTTCGGGGCCCTGACGCCGGAGACCTACAAGGGCTGGCTGTCGTCCCTGCGTCCGGATCAGCCCATTGCCCTCTATCTGCACATCCCCTTCTGCGAGCAGATGTGCCATTTCTGCGGCTGTAATACGCGCGCGACGCTGAAATACGCGCCGGTCGAGGCCTATGTCGGGGCGCTGGTCGCCGAAATTCAGATGGTCGGCGCGCATCTGGGCTTCCGTCCGGCGGTGCATAGCGTGCACTTCGGCGGGGGCTCGCCCTCCATGCTCAAACCCGCCGATATGGGACGCCTTTTTGAGGCCCTGCATGAGGCCTTCGACCTGCGGCCCGACGCCGAAATCGCCATCGAACTGGACCCGCGCCGCGTTACGCTCAGCAAGATCAAGGCCTATGCGGCCTTCGGCTTCAACCGCGTGTCTCTCGGCATTCAGGACACCGATCCCGTTGTGCAGGCCGCCATCAACCGCATCCAGCCGCTGGAGCAGGTCAAGACGGTGATGGGCCACCTGCGCGACAATGGCCTCAATCGCATCGGCATTGATCTGGTCTATGGCCTGCCGGGGCAGACTTTGAACAGCCTCGATACCACCCTCGCCCACGTGTCCGAACTGGACCCCGACCGCATCTCGGCCTTTTCCTACGCCCATGTGCCGTGGGTGAAGAAGCACCAGACCCTGATCGACGAAGCCCGCCTGCCCGGCACCGAAGAGAAGGTGGCCATGTTCCTGCGCCTGTCGGATTATCTGACGTCGCACGGCTACCGCGCCATCGGCATCGACCACTTCGCCAAGCCAGACGATGAGATGTCGCACGCGTTTGAGGCGCGGACGCTCCGCCGCAACTTTATGGGCTATTCGACCTTGCCCAATGACTACCTGCTGGGGCTGGGGGCCTCGTCCATCGGGGAACTGGACGGCGGTATCATGCAGAATATCCCGCAATCGACCACCTATCAGAACCGGCTCATGGCTGGTGACTGGGCGACGGTGCGCGGCTGGGCCTATCAGGGCGATGACACGCTGCGCAAGGCGGTGATCAGCGACCTGATGTGCTATTTCGAAGCCGATATCCCGGCCATACTGGAACGCTACGGTTATGCGGCGGATTATCTCGATGCTGACATAGCCGGCCTGTCCGACTTTGTGGCGGCGGGTCTGGTGAGCGTCGAAGACCGCCGTGTGCGCTTCCATTCGCCGCTGAAGATGCTGGCGCGCAATGTCGCCTGCGCCTTCGATACCTATGCGCGGCAATCCGAAGCGCCGAACCGTTACTCCAAGGTCGCCTGAGATTTCCTGAAAAGAGCGCGCGGGTCGAACCCGACCACCAGCGCCGTACCCCACAGGACAAGCGCCCCGCCGATCAGCGTGCTCAGGCCCACAGCCTCGTGCAGGAACAGCCAGCCCCACAGCGTGCCAAAGACCGGAATCAGGAAGGTGACGGTCAGGGCGGGGGCCGCGCCTATGTCATTGATCAGGCGGAAATAGATCATGTAGGCGATGCCGCTGCACACGACGCCCAGCGCCACAACACCGGCGGCGACCACAGGCGTCAGCGTCACCAGTTGCGCTGTTGAGGGGGCAAAGACCGGTACGAAGGGCGCAATCAGCACGACCGAAGCCCACATGCCGCCGTGGGCATTGGACAACGGATCGGGTGTGCGCGGCGCGTGACGCGCATAGACCGAGGCAATGGCGTAGCACAGCGCGGCCAGCATCCCTGCGCCAATGGCCAGCAGGCTTTGCGCGTTAAGATGCGCGGCATCAAGCCCGACAAGTACGCTCACCCCGGCAACGCCGAGCGCCAGACCGACCATCACCTTCACAGGCGGCCATGCGCGTGACATCACGGCCGACAGGATCACGCCGAACAGGGGCGCCTGCGCATTGAGAATGGACAGCATCGACGCCGGCAGGGTTTTGGCGGCAAAGGCGAACAATAAAAAGGGCACGGCCGAATTGAACAGGCCAAGGATCAGGAAATACTTATAAAAGCCTTTGATCTGCAACGCTTTGCGTGTCGCTACGCCCACACCGGTCAGAAACACCGCCGCCAGCAGGACGCGGATCGCGATCAGCCATACCGGCCCCAGCGCCCCGACGCTCAGGCGCATGAACAGGAACGACCCGCCCCAGATGGCGGCCAGAGACAACAGACGGATCAGGCTGGCAACAGACATAAATACCTCAAATTCACCCACTTCGCAGGGGAGGATGTATGCAACGCATCGAACAAGCGTCCTGTCTCTTGCGGCGAAAACGATTCCACGTCCAGTGGCGAGGTTGCCATTCACCGCATCTATCCTGCCAGTTCCCGTCAGCAGGACGACACGCTTACAAAGTTTTTCTTATTCAAAATTCAAAGACTATCTATTTCATTTATTCCCGTAGCTTCGCCATAGTCGCCCTACGTCCCAAAGAGGGCAAAAGGCTTAGGAAAGACAAGACGATGAGCGAGAGCAAGTGCCCCGTTATGCACGGTAAAATCATGACCACCAGCGCGGGCGCGCCGGTGGCGGACAACCAGAACAGCCTGAGCGCCGGGCCGCGCGGGCCGCTGCTGATGCAGGACTATCAGCTCATCGAAAAGCTGGCGCATCAGAACCGTGAGCGCAT
>NZ_JAIWNX010000254.1 GCF_020217185.1 Asticcacaulis sp. | reverse complement strand
ACATAGGACGAGATCATCTTTTTGATCTGACGGGTGTTGAGTAGCATCCCCAGCCCGAAGCCATCGACCCCGGCATTGTTGGAAATGGCGGTGATCCCGGTCACGCCTGAGTCGCGCAGGGCGGCGATCAGGTTTTCGGGGATACCGCACAGGCCAAAGCCCCCGGCCATCACCGTCATCCCGTCAAACGTCAGCCCCTCCAGCGCACTCTTCGCGTCCGCATATATTTTCGACGGCATCGGTCTCTCCCTTATATTTTTGCTCATTCCTACGCACTCCAGCGCCGTTTGTCATCCCCTTGTGAGCAAAAAATTCAGCATTTGTTGAATTTTTCATTGACCCCCTGTGACGGCCCGCCGATAGTTAAGTCCGAAGCCCCGCCACCGTGCACAGAAGGGCCAAAACAGGGACACACACCATGACCGACGCTTCTCTTCGCGGGCGGACCGCGCTGATTACCGGCTCTGTTCAGGGCATAGGGCTGGCCATCGCCGAAGCCTTTGCCAGGGCTGGGGCCAATATCGCCCTGCACGGGCTGGCGACGCCGCAGCAGGTCGATGCCGCCACCGATCATATCCGTCGCCTGGGGGCGCAGGTGCGCTTTTTCGACGGCGATCTGCGCGACCGGGCGGCCATTGACGGTCTGATGGAGGCCGTGTGGAACTGGGGTGGCGGCATCGACATACTGATCAACAATGCCGGGGTGCAGAAGACCCTGCCCTTTGCCCAGATAGATGATGCCACCTGGGATACGGTGTTGTCGGTCAATCTGACGGCGGCCATGGCCACCCTGCGCTATGCCCTGCCGCGCATGGCGGCGCGGGGCTTCGGGCGCGTCATCAATATCGCCTCGGTGCACGGCCTCGTCGCCTCGGTCGAGAAGGGGCCGTATGTGGCCTCGAAATTCGGGCTGGTCGGCCTGTCGAAGGTGGCGGCGCTCGAATATGCGCGCACCGGCGTGACCATCAACTGCCTGTGTCCCGGCTGGACCGAGACGGCCCTGATCGAGCCGCAGATTCAGGCCCGCGCCGCGGCCGCCGGGGGCGATCGTCAGGCGGGGATTGCCGCGCTTCTGGCTGAAAAACAGCCGTCGCAGCGCATGAGCGCCCCCGACGAAATCGCGGCGCTGGCCCTGTGGCTGTCTTCACCTCTGGCCCACAATGTGACCGGGACGGCCATCCCCATCGACGGAGGATGGACCGCGCAGTAGGTATTAGAGCGGGATGATTTTGAATGGAAGCATCATTCCGCTCTAAATTTTTGTTTTGTCGCGATATTTTTTTCGAAAACCGCTCACACTTTTCGACATATCACTCTAATCCACCCAGTCGCGGCGGATGCGCAGCGAGGCGAAGAACAGCAGGATCGCCGCCAGCACATAGAAGCTCAGGCCCGCCAGAAAGGCGTACTTGATCGAGGCGTCGCCATAGAGGGGTTTCAGATAATCCGACGCCGCGCCGAAGAACCATGTCCCCACCGCAATGCCGATCAGGTTGTTGATCAGCAGGAACAGGGACGAAATCATGGTGCGCGAATGGCCCGGCCCCAGATGCTGAACCGCCGTCAGCACCGGCCCCAGCCACATCAGGCCCAGCGCCTGCGGCAGCAGGAACAGGGCAAAGGCCGTTTCCGGCGTGGTGGCCAGCACGCCCAGCGCGTAGAGCGGCACGGAGATGATAAAGGCGACGCACGGGATCAGCGGATAGGCGCGTTTGGACTTCTGCCCCAGCTTGTCGCCCAGCACACCGCCCAGCGCCATGCCCGCTACGCCGCCGATGAACAGAAGTGCAGCCAGAAACCACGAGCGCGACACGAGGTCGAGGTGCAGCGAGCGCGACAGGAAGGTCGGCAGCCAGTACATGAAACCATAGGAGACCATGGACGAACAGGCGGCCCCGAAGGACAGGAGCCAGAAGGTCGGCTTGGCGAAGGCCAGCCTGCACGCGGCGATAAAGCCCAGCGGCTTGCCCGCAGCGGCGTCATAACGCCCGCGCGGCGGGTCCTTGACCATCAGGCGGAACAGCGGCGCGATCAGAATGCCCGCCAGCCCGATGGCGATAAAGGCAAATCGCCAGTCCACCTTCGCCGCCAGAAGCCCGCCAAACAGTACACCGGCGGCGGAGCCCACCGGAATACCAAACGAATAGATGGCCAGCGCCTTGGCCCGCTGCTTGGGTGGAAAATAGTCGGCAATCAGGCTGTAGGCCGGGGCGACGCCGCCCGCTTCGCCGACGCCGACACCCATGCGGGCTATAAACAGATGGGTGAAGTTGTGCGCCAGACCGCACAGGGCGGTAAAGCCGGACCAGACGGCCAAGGCCGTGGTCATGATCCACACGCGCGAGGTCCGGTCGGCCAGCCACGCCACCGGAATGGCCAGGGTGGTGTAGAGCAGCGCAAAGGCCAGCCCGCCCATTAGCCCCAGTTGCGTATCGCTGAGGCCCAGTTCCTGCGCGATAGGGTCTTTCAGGATCGAGATGATCTGCCGGTCGAGGAAGTTGAACGTATAGACGACGATTAGGGCAAACAGGGCCAGATAACGCCCCTTGATCGGGGCCGCGTCGGGGGTGGGGCTGGACATGGGGGACCCTTAGCCTCATGCCGAAAAGTGCAAAACACTTTCTTGGCACTTTTCGGAAACACATGAGGCGTTGCAAAAGATGAGAGCCATGCGGCGGCTCAACTGAGTCGACGAATGCGCTCGGAAAAAGAACCTCTCCCCCCGTAGGGTGCCACGGGAGAGAGGTCAGGATACAGACCTTAATCTCTTGTCTAGTAACGATATTCCAGAGTAAGCGTCACGGTGCGCGGCGCGCCGTAGAAGGCCGACACCGAGTTGCCGAACAGCGGCGAGACGCTGCTGGGGAAGTTATAGCCGCCCGTGCGGTAGCGCTCATCGCCGAGGTTGCGGCCATAGAGGCCGACCTTGTATTTGGCGCCCGGCGCGGTCCAGGTGACGCCCATATCATAGAGCCAGTAGGCCTTCTGATCGAGGGCAGCATTGGCCGCTTCGAACATCTGCATGTCGGAGCGGTAGCTGGCCTGCGGCGACACGACCAGCGAGCCGCCGAAGGCGTCGGTCTTGTAGGTGAGGCCGAAATTGTTGGTCCATTCCGGCGTCATCTGGAAGTTATAGACACCGGCCAGATTGACGTAAGACGCGGTCAGCACGTTGTAGCTGATGAATTCGTCAAAATCCGCGCCCGTATAGCCAAGCGCGAAATTGCCGGTCAGCTTGTCCGTAAAGCGCAGCGTCCCTTCGAATTCCGCGCCGCGGATCGAGGCCTTACCGGCGTTTTCGACCTGAGACGCCACCGTCGCGCCCACCGGGGTCTGACGGGTGATCTGCATGTCGTCGTACTTCGAGTCGAAGACGGCCAGAGTGAAGTTCATCCGGCCGTCAAAGGTGGTGCCTTTCAGGCCGATTTCCTTGCTCAGCACGGTTTCCGGATTGTAGCCATTGACGGTCGAGGGCGTCAGGATGACGTCGCCGCGCATGTCAAAGCCGCCGGACTTGAAGCCTTCGGAGATGGCCGCATAGCCGGTCAGGGCCGGAGTAAAGGCGTAGGACAGCGAAACGCGCGGCGTGAACTTGTCGAACGATTTGTCGTTGGAGTAGTTCGAGCGCAGCAGGGTGACGGCCCCTGTGCCGCCGAAGACGGGCGAGGGGGCTCCGGCATAGTTGGCACGATAGACGGTGCCGCGCTTGTTGTCCTTGGTGTAACGGCCGCCGAACGACAGCGACCACTTGTCCGTCAGCTTGTAGTTAAAGTCGGCAAAGGCGGCGATGGAGTTGGTGCGCACCTTGCCCTGGGTCAGGGTGGTGGCCGCATTGCCGAGGATGGTGGTGTCGAACGCGCCCGATGCCGTACTGTTGAGATAGAAGAGACCGGCCACCCACGACCAGCGTTCGCCGCCATAGGTGAACTGAAGTTCCTGCGTCGCCTGCGTGTCTTCGTACTTGGCCGGCACGTCCATGAAGCCGCCCGGCGTGTTGTCGAAGTCGATCTTCGTCGCCGTCTCACCCGAACGCACGGCCGAGATCGACTTGAAGGTCAGCTTGTCCGAGATCTTGTATTCCGCCGTCAGCGACACGCCGTCGGTTTCGACCTTGTTCTTGTCGCCCAGACCCGCATAGGTGTCATAGGGATCGGCTGGCGGCGTGTTCCACACGGCCTGCGTGCCGGTATAGAGCGGGCCGCCCACCGAATTGAGGGCCGGGGTTTCGCGGTGACCATGTCGGGCGTTGGAATCGTCCTGTGTGCGGTCATAGGCGAGGCGCAGCGACAGCTTGTCCGTCGGGTTATATTCAGCGCTCAGGCGGACGGCGGTGACGTCCTTGTTGTAGTGCTCAGCGCCGGTGAACAGGTTCTTGCCGAAACCGTCGCGGTTATATTTGGCAATCGCCGCGCCGACCGCGAACTGATCCGTCAGGGGGATCGAGCCGGTCAGAACCAGATCGCGTTGATTATAGCTGCCCAGCGAACCGCGCGCCATAAAGGTGGGCGAGGTCATGTCCAGCGGCTTGGTGACGTATTTGATGGCGCCGCCAATGGTGTTGCGGCCATAGAGGGTGCCTTGCGGACCGCGCAGCACTTCGACGCGCTGCACGTCATAGATGTCGAGCACGGCGCCTTGCGGACGCGCCACATAGACGTCATCGACATAGAGGCCGACGCCCGGTTCAAAGCCCCACAGCGGGTCCTGCTGACCCACGCCGCGAATGAAGGCGATCAGCGTCGAGTTGGAGCCGCGCGCCACCTGAAGCGTCATGTTGGGGGCTTGCTGCTGAAGCGCGGTGATGTCCTGCGCGCCGGTCTGGTCCAGCTTGGCCGAAGAGAAGGTGGAGACGGCGATCGGCACGTCTTTCAGGGTTTCGGCGCGGCGGCGGGCGGTGACGACGACGTCGGTCACCTCATCGGCGGAGGCGGCGGGTTGGGGTGCGGTTTGGGCAAAGGCCTGCGGCGCGGCGAGGGCGAGAAGGGTGCCGAGGCTGGCGACGGAAGCCATCAGCAAGGGTTTGAAGGTCTGTTTCATGGGGTTTCCCTGTAGGTTTATAGTTGAAACGCATACTTGAGGCGGCAGCGACCAACGCCCGGATCAGGGGCGCAGGGCCTGTTCCCGTAAAAAGGCTTGGATGGCCGACAGGGCCGCCGGTTCGTCCAGCAGGGGCGCATGACCCCGGTCGGGGACGGTGACGGTGCGCGTCTGCGGGTGGGTGTCGGCCATGCGCTGCAAGGCCTCCGCCGACAAGAGGTCGGACAGGGCCCCGCGCAGGGCAAGGACGGGTATGTCTTTCAGCCCGGCCCACAGGTCCCACAGTTCGGGCGGGGCGACGGCCTGACTGCCCGGTGCCATGCCGGCCGCTATGGCCGGATCGTAAGCGGGGACGGGGCGGCCTTCGACCTCCACATGGGTGCGGCGCGCAAAGGCCATCCACTCATCCGGGCCGAAACCGGGGAAGGCTTCGGCATTGATCAGGCGGGTGTTTTCCGCAGCGTCAGCCCAGGTGGTGACCGGTTTCCCTTTGCCGACATAGCCGCGGATGCGTTCCAGCCCTTCGGGCGACAGCTTCGGACCAATATCGTTGAGGACGATGCCGCGCACGGACTGCGGCGCGGTGGCGGCCAGCAGCATCGAGATCAGCCCGCCCATAGACGTACCGATAAAGGTGGCGCGCTCCACCCCCAGATGCGCCATCAGGGCCAGCATGTCCTGCACATAGACGCCGAGCGCATAGTGGGCTGGTTCGCTGTCATAGTCGGAGCGCCCGCGTCCGCGCTGATCGGGGATGATAAAGCGATGATCGGCGGGCAGGTGCGCCATCAGCGGCTCGAAATCGGCGCTGTTGCGCGTCAGGCCGTGCAGGCAGAACACCGCGCGCTCAGCCGTCGGGTTGTAGTCGCGGGCGTACAGGCTCAGCCGTCCGCTGCCCAGCGAATCTGCGCCGCTGCGATAGGTCACGTCGTCGTAGGTTAACCCTGCCGACATGGCATTGTGTCCTGTGCTGTTTTTCCCGTGTAGGTCCGGCTTCTGTGTGCGGGCCGGTAATCAGAGGATTTTTCAACGGCTGTTGAATGTCAAGCCGCTAAATTCAATTTCCGTAGAAATTAACTTTGTTGTGGCCAAATCGGCGCACCCTGTATTCGCAGACGAATGCGTGGAAAACGTTTTCCTTTTCGCCATCTGCGCGCCTGTGTTAGACGGAACCATCATCGAATCTCATCCCGTGGATACATGCCGCCCGCCTCTACCCCTGAACCGATCGTCAAAAGCCCCAAGGGCCGCCGCAAGGTGTCGGATGCGCCCTCGCGCCGCGATCTGGTGCTGGATGCGGCCGAGGCCCTGTTCTCACAGCACGGGTTTGACGGGGTGACGGTGCGTCAGGTGGCACAGGCGGCGGGCGTCGATGTGGCTCTGCCCAACTACTATTTCGAGTCCAAGCAAGGGCTTTATGATGCTGTCTTCGGGCGGCGGGCTTTGGTGCTCAACGACCGGCGTGAGGCGGCCTTGCGCACGGTGATGGACAGCGAAGAGGCGCCCACTCTGGAGTCGATCCTGCGCGCCTTTATCGTGCCGGTGCAGACCATGCACGCCGCCGCCGATCCGGGCTTTCGCAACTATTGCCGGCTGGTGGCGCAGGTCAATTCGTCGGGCGTGCTGGCCCCGATGATGACCACGCATTTCGACCGCCTGATCCTCAAATTCATCGACGCCCTGCGCCGCGTCCTGCCGCACGTCGCTGACCGCGAGCTGTACTGGGGTTATCATTGCCTGTCGGGGGCTTTGACCCTGACCATGGCCTCGACCGGGCGCATTGACCACCTGTCGAACGGCCTGTGCCGCTCGGACGACGCCGAAGACGCCTATGAGCACCTGATCAGCTTCCATCTGGGGGCGTTTCAGGCCATGGAAGACCGCGCAAAGGCGGCAGCGAGGGCATAAGTTCCACGGCTGTTGAATTTTGCATTGCGCCCGGCGGGGGATGCGGTCATTCTCCTCAAAAACACAATCGGGAGACGCCACATGAAACGCCTGCTGCCTGTCCTGACCGTCGGAGTCTGCCTTATGACCACGCCGCTGGCGGCTGAACCCATCGTGCCGACGCCTGTCGAGGCGCAGGCCGTCGCCTTCATGCAGCAGGATGAGGCGTGGTTTATCGCCCACCTCAAAGGGCCGCGCGAAGTGTCGGAGGGCCACGCGCTTGATGCGCGTCTGCAATACGTGCTCGAAAACGTGACGCGCCCGGTGGCGACGCCTGCCGTCAAGGCGCAGATGCGCGCCGTCTATGCCACTGAGGCCGGGCGCAACGCCACGCGCGCCGCGCTCAATCGCTACTGGGCGACGCGCACCGCGCCCGTCGAAGGGGTACTGGCCAGCGACCGGAGCATCCCGACGCGCGGCGGCGATTTGCCGGTGCGTATCTTCGTCCCGGCGGCCTTGCAGGGCGTCAAATCCGCCCCCGTTCTGGTCTATTATCACGGCGGCGGCTTTATGTTCGGCAGCCTCGACGCCTTTGACCCCAGCCTGCGGGCGCTGGCGCGCGACCTGAAGATGATCGTGGTCGCCCCCGGCTATCGGCTGGCCCCCGAACACCCGTACCCGGCGGCGCATCAGGACGCCGAAGACGCCTGGGCGTGGGTCGCCGCGCACGCCAAAGAGTTTGGCGGGGACGTGAAACGCCTGAGCCTAGGCGGCGACAGCGCCGGAGGGACGCTGGCCCTGTCGGTGGCGCTGAAACAGAAAAAGGCGGCAGTCCGTCCGACGGGGCTTCTGCTCTACTATCCGGGGGTGGATCGGGTGAACAGCTATCCGTCGATGACGGAGCTGGGTAGCGGCTACGGCCTTGACGCCGACAATCTGGAGTATCTGGCGGCGCAGGTCTATCCCGCCGGCACAACGCCACCTGCCGAAGACGCCTCGCCGATGCAGGCCGACCTGAAAGGCCTGCCGGCCACGGTGATCGTCACGGCCGGTTTCGATCCGCTGAAAGACTCGCAGCGCGCCTTTGCCGATAAGCTGAGCGGGGCGGGGGTGGCGGTCAAACGCCTGCACTACCCCAGCCTGATCCACGCCTTCCTGCAAACCACGGCCTATGTCCCTGAGGCGCAAAAGGCGCAGACGGAGTCGGCAGTGCTGTTTACGCAAGCCCGTAAATAAGCTCAGACGTCGGAGCGTTAACGCCACAAGATGAAATGTTGGCGTTTGGCGGGTGAAGACGATTGCAAAGTCGTGTTCGCGGTATAAGTGTAACCGGACTGGTTTTTCTTCGAATCGGACGGGACATGCCCAGCTATATCTCCAAGCGCGTCGCGGACCCCGCCCGGCAGGCAGCGATGGAAGTGATCGCCAATCAGTTCGGGCGCACGCACGCCCGGCACCCGCTGATGGAAACCCTGCGCCAGATCGTGCCTTTCGACAGCTTTGCCATGTCGGGCATGGCCTTTTTCGGACTGGGCGTGGGGCGCGGCGTCATGCTGGCTTCGGATATGCCGGAAGCGTTTATCCGCCTGTTCCTCACTGAAAAGCTCTATCATCAGGACCCCATGTCCTACCTGATGACGGCGGAGCAGCATTGGGGTAGCTGGCACGATCTGGGGCCCGACGTGCTGACCGGGCCCGGCGTCGAGCGCATCCGGCAACTGGAGCGGCAGTTCGATATCACGACGCGCAGCGCCGTCGGTTTTTTCAATGGCGAACACCGCTTCGGCGGCGTGACCTTCTGCCGGACCACGCCGTTTAGTGATCACGAAAAATTCATCCTCGAAATGACGACGCGCGTGGTGCACGCCGAACTGTCGGATCAGCTTCTCAGTGCCATGAACCAGCATCTGGGTCTGTCCGAGGGCGAACTGGCCTGCCTCAAACACTTTGCCGATGGTCTTGAGGTGCCCGCCATCCATCAGGTGACGGGCTATGCCACCGATACCATCTATACCTATGCCAAGTCGGCGGCGAAGAAGATGGGCGTGCGCGGGCGCACCCACGCGGTGGCCGAAGCCTTGCGCCGCAAGGTGATCGCCTGAGCGACACCTACGTAGTGGGGCGTAAAGACCCTACTAACGATAATGGCGTTATCGACGTGTTAAGGTTTGTGCCCCAAAATCAGGCGCAGTGATGCAACAGAGGCCGGAAAGAGCCTTGAAGCTGCGGTAAGTTGAGGCTGAGCGGACGCCAACGTGTCCGCGTAGGGATAGGGTGGATTAAAGTGTTTTTCGGTTCAAACACCAGCCTGGATAAGGCTGTACTTGACGCATTGGATACATCGCAGGCGATCATCCAGTTCACACCGGACGGCAAGATCATTTCGGCCAATGCCAATTTTCTGGCGGCTGTGGGCTATAGCGAGCGCGAAGTGGTCGGTCAGCATCACAGACTCTTTTGCCTGCCCGACTATGTGCAGTCGGAGGCCTATCGCCATTTCTGGAGCGATCTGGCCGCCGGACGCTTTCAGGCGGGCGAATTCAAGCGCATCGGCAATCATGGCAAGATCGTCTGGCTTCAGGCCAGCTACAACCCCGTCAAGGACAAGAGCGGCAAGGTCGTGCGGGTGGTGAAGCTCGCTGCCGATATCACCGAGGCCAAGGCGAAATCCCTTGATCATGCGGGCAAGGTCGAAGCCATTTCCCGCGCTCAGGCGGTGATCGAATTCACGCCGCAGGGCGAGATTCTGACCGCCAATGACAATTTCCTGAAAACCCTGGGCTATAGTCTCAAGGAGATTGTCGGTCAGCATCACCGCCTCTTCTGCGAACCGCAATACGCGCAATCGGCGGAATATCGTCAGTTCTGGGAGCGGCTGCAACGCGGTGAGTTTCAGGCGGCGGAATACCGGCGTCTGGGGAAGGGCGGCAAGGAGGTCTATATCCAAGCCTCCTACAATCCGGTTTTTGACGACACCGGTGCGGTCATCAAGGTGGTCAAGTTCGCTACCGACACGACCGAGGCCGTCAAACGCCGTCTTCGCAATGAACAACTGAGCCGTGAGGTCGATCGTCAGTTGAACGGCGTCGTCAAACAGATGGTCGAAGCGACACAGATGGCGGCCACGGCCTCGACGGCCTCGACAGAAACCGGCTCGGTGGTCAATGCCGTAGCGGCGGCGTCTGAGGAACTGAGCGCCAGCGTCAAGGAAATCGCCGGCAATATGGGGCAGGCGCGCGAAAGCGTCGAAGGCATCTTCCGCCACGCCGAAGGGGCCGGGAAGTCTGCCGGGGCGCTCAATGACTCAGCGACCTCGATGAACAATGTGGTCGAAATGATCCGTGAAATCGCCAGCCAGATCAATCTTCTGGCGCTGAATGCCACCATTGAGTCGGCGCGCGCGGGCGAGGCGGGCCGTGGCTTTGCCGTCGTGGCGTCTGAGGTCAAGTCGCTGGCCAATCAGGCGGCGCGCTCCACGGAAACCATCTCGAAAGAAATCGCCAACATGCAGACGGTGACGACCGAGGTGGTGGGCGCGCTGGGCATCATTACCTCCAGCATGACGGCGGTAATGGACAATGTCGCCGGGGTCGCCTCGGCTATCGAGCAGCAAAACGCCGTCAGCGCTGAGATATCGGGCAATATGCAGGCCGCCGTGACTGCGGTGCATGAGATCGATCAAAAACTCAGTCACCTGAGCACCACCTTTAACGACGTGACGCAAGCCTCTGAAGAGGTGAAGGAAAATGTCGAAGCCCTGGTGGCGTAGGTTTTAGTAAGCGTACAGTCAGCGTAAAGGGAAGCCGCCCGGCGACGGGCGGCTTTGTGCTATGCTATGCGCCCCGGCAGTTTGAGCCGGAACGCATTGGCCACCACGACCAGCGAGGAGGCCGACATGGCGATGGCGGCGATCAGCGGTGTCACCCAGCCCCCCACGGCCAGCGGAATGGCGATCAGATTATAGCCGAACGACAGGACGAAGTTCTGCGTGACGATGCGCCCGGTGCGTTCGGCCACGCGCAGCGCCTCGGCCACGGGCCAAAGACTGTCGCCGCGAAACACGAGGTCGGCGGCGTTCTGCGTGATGTCCATGCCCGACGCGGGGGAGATAGAGACGCTGGCCGCCGACAGGGCCGCCGCGTCGTTGAGCCCGTCGCCGACCATCAGCACCTTGCGCCCTTCGGCTTGTAACCGCTGCACGGTGCCGAGTTTTTCCAGCGGCGACAGATCGGCGTGACAGGTGTCGATGCCCAACTCCGCCGCCACCCGTTGCGCCGCGACGTGCCGGTCGCCGGACAGGAGCCAGATGTCGAGCCCGCGCGCCTTCAGCGCGTCGATGGTCCGCCGCGCATCAAGCCGCAGCGTGTCCTCGAACACCAGACGCACCGGGGCGTTGTTACCCCGCCGGAACCACAGTTCCGGGGCGCTGTCGCCGGCGGACTCTATCCCCAACCACGTCGCCTTGCCCAGCCTTACCGGCTCACCCTCCACCTCGCCGCGCAGGCCGCAGCCGGGCACATCCTCGACCGTGGCGGGGAGGACAGGCAGGTCGGGCCGCGCCTGCACCAGAGCGCGCGACAGGGGGTGACGGCTTTGCGCCGCCAGCGCCACAGCCAGCCGCGTCTCGTATTCATTGAGCGCCTGCGGGTTCATCCAGGTCGGTTGACCGCGCGTCAGGGTGCCGGTCTTGTCAAAGATGACCGTATCGGCGGCGGCCAGACGCTCCAGCCCGCGCGCCGATTTCAGCAGGATGCCACGCCGGAACAATTGCCCCGACGCCAGAACCTGCGCCACCGGCACGGCCAGCCCCAGCGCACAGGGGCAGGTGACGATCAGAACGGCCATGGCCTTCAGCAGCGCGTCCTGCCAGCCGCCATGTCCCCACAGGGCCCACCCCGCAAAGGTCAGGGCCGCCACAATGTGGACCACCGGCGCGTAGATGGCCGCCACGCGGTCGGCAATGTGGACAAAGCGCGCCTGACCCTGTTCGGCCGTCTCCATCAGGGCCACGGTGCGCGACAACAGGCTGTTCTCTGAGGCCGCCGTGATGACGGCTTCGACGGGGGCGGCGAGATTGATCGTGCCGGCATAGACCGTCTCACCGGGGCCGACAGCGCGCGGCAGGGTCTCACCGGTCAGCAGGCTGGTATCGACCTCGGTCGTGCCGCGCGTCAGGGTGGCGTCGGCGGCGATCTTTTCACCGGCGGCCACGAGAAGCGTCATGCCGGGGCGCAGGTCGCTGATCTTGCACGCCCGCACCTGATCGTCCTCGCGCACGCTGGCCGTGCCGTCGAGCATGGCCAGCAGCCCCTCGGCGGCTTCCCGCGCCTTGCCGCGCGCCTTGAGGTCAAGGTAGCGCCCGATCAGCAGGAAGAACAGCAGCATGACCGAGGCGTCGAAATAGACGTGCGGCCCGTGGCGGATCGTCTCGAACAGGCTCATCCCCGCCGTCAGCAGCACGGCGACGCTGATCGGCACGTCCATGTTGCTGCGGCCATGCCTGAGGGCCGTGATGGCGCTGCGGAAGAAGGGACGGCCGGCATAAAGCGTGGTCGGCAGGGCGACCAGCGCCATAGCCCAGTGCATCAGGTCGCGCGTCGCCCCGTTGAGCGAGGCGTCATCGCTGAACCACAGGGCGTCGGCGAACAGCATGACAAAGGTGGTGGCAAACCCGGCGACGGCCAGACAGCGCAGCAGCAGGCTCTCTTCGGCCTTTGCCCCTTCGCTGGATTTTGAAATGTCGAAGGGGGCGACGGAAAACCCCAGCGCCTCGACGGCGGCGGCCAGATCATTGGCGCGCGGGGTAAAATCACCCTTGTCCCACACCAGTTTCAGCCTCTGGGTGGCGTAGGTCATGCGCGCGCTGACGCCGTCATAGGCATTGAGCGTGCTTTCGACCTTCCACGCGCAGGCCGCACAGCGCATCCCTTCGACGCGCAGATAGAGGGCCTGATGGGCTTCGTCCTCTTCGGTGACGTAGCAGCCGTAATCGGTCAGGGTGTCGCTCATGACTCGTCATCGTCGTGCAGGATGCGCTCGGCCTGCATCTCCGGGTCGTCGAACTGCTGGCTGCGCAGGGCCCACATGAAGGCCGCCCCCGCGATCAGGGCCAGCACGCCCGCCGCCGCCACCAGAAGGATCAGAATGTCCACGATCAGTTTTCCACGAAGGCGCGTGTCTGCATCTGCTGGTCCGCCACCTGTACGGTAATGTGGGCGGCCCACACGCTGGGCGAGGGCAGGGCGGCGGCGGTCGCATAAACGCCCTGGCCTTCGGGCGTGAGCACCAGATGGCGGTCAAGCGCCTTTTGTGCCGGGTGGATCAGCCACACCTCAACCTGCCCGCTGTCCAGCGGTGCACCCTTGGCGTCGCGCGCCCGTACCGTCAGCCGTCCGTCCGCATGGCTGAGCGTCACCTGCCAGCCGAGCGCCTTCTGGGCGGCGGCGGCTTCCAGAGTCTGGTTATAGGCCAGACCCTTTTCATAGGCCTGCGGCGTGACCTCGCTGGGCTGGTGGCGAAAGGCGATGACCGTGAAACAGATCAGGGGGATCATGAAGCTGAGGAAAAAGGCCGCGATCACCCACGGCACGAAGCGGCCACGGCGGCGGTCGATCTCGGCCTGAGAGAGGGGCTTGGCCTCAGCGAATGAAGTAGCTGTCATGGCGGGCGCTTTCCGGTGTTTTCACAGGGTTTTGGGTGTCAGACAAAAGGAAGCGGATATCGCTGCGGCCATGCGTCGGGGCCTCCGGCGTATCGACGCGTACGCGGAAGCTGGCGACGCTGTTGGCGGGGACGTGCAGCGTCTCGACCGCCTCATCCCCGGCGGCCAGCACCTCCAGACGCGCCTGAGACAGGCCTTGCGTGCTGAGGTGATAGGCGCGGTCGTCGTGCGATTTGTTCAAAATCTTGATCTGGTAATTATTGCGCACGCTGCCGTCGGACAGGCGCACAAATTGCGGCGCGCGGGCGTGGTTGACCGTCAGTTCGGTCATCGGGCGCAGCACAATGGCGCTCAGCATCAGGCTGCCCACGGTGGACAGGATCAGGGCATAGGCCACGGTGCGCGGCCGTACCCAGCGCATCTTTTGCGGCGGCACGACGGTCTTGCCGCCTTTGCGGTGAGCGATATCGAGCGTGCGATAGCCTTCGCGCCGCTGACGCTGGTTCGACTCGGTGTCATAGCGGATCAGGCCGCGCGGCAGCTCGATCTTGTCCATCACGCTGTTGCAGGCGTCGATGCACAGGCCGCAGGAGATGCACTGCATCTGAAGGCCGTCGCGGATGTCGATGCCCATGGGGCAGACGATGACGCAGGAGTCGCAGTCGATGCAGTGGCCCTTGCCGTCCCAGCTTTCGCCCTTCTTGTGCTTGCCGCGCGGTTCGCCGCGCTCGGCCTCATAGGTGATGATCAGGGTGTCCTTGTCGAACATGGCCGACTGAAAGCGCGCATAGGGGCACATATAGGTGCAGACGTTTTCGCGCGCGAAGCCGGCCATGAAATAGGTCGAAAGCGTAAGCGCCATGATCCAGCCCAGCACTGACCACGAGACGTCCAGATGCCACAGGTCGCTGAAAAGAGTGGGCGCGTCATTGAAATAGAAGACCCACGCCCCGCCGGTGACCGCCCCGATCAGGAGCCAGATCAGGTGGGTCAGCGTCTTTTTCCAGAGCTTTTCGAGCGTCCACGCGCTTTCGTCCAGCTTGCGCCGCGCATTGCGGTCGCCCTGCACGAAGCGTTCGACCCACACGAACAGGTCGGTCCATACGGTCTGCGGGCAGGCATAGCCGCACCACACCCGCCCCAGAAGCGCCGTGGCGAAGAACAGGCCGATGGCGGCGAGGATCAGCACGCCGACCAGCAGATAGACCTCCTGCGGCCAGATTTCGATGCCGAAGAAGTAGCCGCGCTGCCCCACCAGATCGACCAGTATGGCCTGATCCGGCACGTGCGGGCCACGGTCCCAGCGCAGCCACGGGGCGGCGTAGTAGATACCGAGCAGGACGATCATGCTCAGCCATTTCAGGGACCGGAAGGTGCCTTTGACGCGGCGCGGGTAGATTTTCCGGGCGGTTTCAAACAGGGACATGGTTACACACTCAGGGGCGATGTGCGGAAACGTGTGAGCGGTTTTCCGCCTCCACATCGCGACAAATCAAAGTGTCCCCCTCCCGGCAGGGGCGGGCCGGGAGGGGGACGGGTCACTCACCACCGCCCAGACTGTGGACGTAGATGGCGACCTGACGGCGGGAATCGTCGGACATGCGCGACTGCCAGGACGGCATGACGCCGGCGCGGCCCTTGGTGATGGTCTGGACAAGGGTGGCCTTGTCACCGCCATAGAGCCAGATGGCGTCATTGAGGCGCGGGGCGCCCATCTGACGGTTGCCTATACCGCCTTCGCCGTGACAACTGACGCAGTTCTGCTGAAACACCGCCTGACCGCGCGTGAAGGCGGCGGAGGCCACCGGCTGACGCAGATAGCTCACATAGGTGGCCACGTCGTCGATCTGGGCCGGGGTCAGCATCCCTTCGCGGCCCATGACAGCCCCAAAGGCGGGCATGGCCACGGCGTGCGTGTTCGGGTGGGTCGAATGCGAGCCGACATTGATGGTGTTGTAGATGTCTTCGGCCGTGCCGCCGAACAGCCAGTCATCGTCGTTGAGGTTGGGATAGCCGCGACGGCCTTCGCCGCCCGCCCCGTGACAGGCGGCGCAGTTTTCCTTGAACACCACTTCGCCACCGGCGCGGGCAAATTCAAACAGGACGGGGTCCTGCTTGATTTCGGGAAAGCTCGCCTTGTGGAACTTACCGAGCCAGCCGCTCTGACGCTGCGTGATCTCGGCCTGCTCGTGCTTCAGCTTGTCGTACTGGGTCCAGCCGGCAATGCCCTTGGTGTGACCGCTAAGCGTCGGCCAGGACGGATAGACCACCCAGTAACCGATGGCCCAGACGATGGTCAGCATCCACACGATCAGCCACCAGCGCGGGGCGGGGTTGTTCAGTTCCTTCAGGCCGTCCCATTCGTGGCCCGTTGTCTCGACCCCGGTGTGGGAGTCGATGTCTTTGTGGGGTTCGGGCGCATCAGACATGGTCGGTGTCCTCGTCTTGGAGGGGGATAAGGCGATGCGCCTGAAGCGCGTCTTTGTTCTTCGGCCAGTAGGCCCACAGGGCGATGCCGAGGAAGGTGAGCGTGAAGGCGAGCGTGATGAGCCCGCCCATAAGCGACAGGTTCATCATTTGGCGGCTCCCGCCTTGGGTTTCAGGGCGTAGTCCGGGTCGTAGGTCGAGAAATCAACATCGGTGCCCAGCTTTTGCAGATAGGCGATCAGGGCATCCATCTCGGTGATTTCATCGGGATTGCCGTCGAAATCGCGCACCGCCACCTTGTCGCCATAGCGTTCCTGAAGGCCGCTGGGGTCGATAATGGTGTTGGGATTGGCCTGCGCCTCATAGTCGTTCTGCGCCTCGTCGATCATGGCCTGCGTATAGGGCACGCCCAGCGACTGAAGCACCTTCAGGCGCTTTTTGATGCGCCAGTCGCCATAGGGCTTTTCAGCCAGAAAGGCGTAGCTGGGCATGATGGATTCCGGGACGACGGCGCGCGGGTTTTTCAGGTGCGCGACGTGCCATTCGTCGGAATACTTGCCGCCCACCCGGGCCAGGTCGGGCCCGGTGCGCTTGGAGCCCCAGACGAAGGGGTGGTCGTACATGCTTTCGGCCGCCAGCGAGTAGTGGCCATAGCGCTGCTGCTCATCGCGCAGCGGGCGGATCTGCTGCGAATGGCAGGTGTTGCAGCCTTCGCGGATGTAGATTTCCTGCCCCATCAGCTCCAGCGGCGTGTAGGGACGCACGCCCTTGACCGGCTCGATCGTGGTTTGCATGCGAAACAGTGGCAGGATCTCGATGATGCCGCCGATCGACACCGCAATGACGGTGAAGATCAGCAGGAGCATGGAGTTGCGTTCGAGTTTTTTATGTTTTTCCAGCATCAGACGTGCTCCGGCAGGGCGGCGGGGGTCAGCGAAGGGGTGTCCGTTTCCGAGGCGACGCTGTCGGGGCTGGCGATGGTCTTCCAGATGTTGAAGACCATGATCAGCGCCCCCAGCAGGAACAGGAGGCCCCCGATGGCGCGGATGATGTAGTAGGGGTGCATGGCCGCGACGGTTTCGACGAACGAATAGGTCAGGAAGCCCATCTCGTTATAGGCGCGCCACATCAGGCCCTGCATGATGCCCGCCACCCACATCGAGGTGATGTAGACCACGATGCCAACGGTCGCGACCCACAGGTGCAGCGAAATCAGCTTGGTCGAATACATGCCGGGCTTCTTCCACAGGTGCGGCACCAGATAGTAGATGGCGCCGAACGAGATGAAGGCGACCCAGCCCAGCGCGCCCGCATGGACGTGACCGATGGTCCAGTCCGTATAGTGCGACAGCGAGTTTACGGCCTTGATCGACATCAGCGGCCCCTCAAAGGTGGACATGCCGTAGAAGCTCAGCGCGATGATCATGAATTGCAGGATCGGGTCGTCGCGCAGTTTGTGCCACGCCCCCGACAGGGTCATCATGCCGTTGATCATGCCGCCCCAGGACGGCATCCACAGGATGATGGAGAAGGTCATGCCCAGAGTCTGCGCCCAGTCGGGCAGGGCGGTGTAGAGCAGGTGGTGCGGACCGGCCCAGATATAGATGAAGATCAGCGCCCAGAAGTGGATGATCGACAGGCGGTAGGAATAGACCGGACGGTTGGCTTGCTTCGGGATGTAGTAATACATGATGCCGAGGAAGCCGGCGGTCAGGAAGAAGCCCACCGCATTGTGGCCGTACCACCACTGGATCAGGGCCGACTGCACGCCCGCCCAGGCCGAATAGCTGTGGACGCTGCCGATCTGGATGGGCACCGACACGTTGTTGACGAGGTGCAGGATGGCCACGGTGACGATAAAGGCCAGATAGAACCAGTTGGCGACGTAGATGTGCTTTTCCTGACGCTTCCACAGGGTGCCGAGGAAGTTGATCAGATAGGCCACCCAGACGATGGTCAGCCACAGGTCGGCATACCATTCCGGCTCCGCATATTCCTTGCCCTGTGTGACGCCGAAGACGTAGCCCAGACCCGCCATCAGGATGAAGGTCTGATAGCCCCAGAAGGTGAACCAGCTCAGACCATCCGAGAAGAGGCGCGCGCGGCAGGTGCGCTGCACCACGTGGTAGGAGGTGGCAAACAGCACATTGCCGCCAAAGGCAAAAATCACCGCCGAGGTGTGCAGCGGGCGCAACCGCCCGAAGGTCAGATAGGGCGGTATGTTGAAGTCGGGAAAGGCCATTTGCACGGCGATCAGGAGGCCGACGGCAAAGCCCGCTATGCCCCAGAACATGGCGGCGATGGTGAAGTACTTGAGGATCGTCTCGTCATAGACCGGCCGGGAGGCGGCGGCAGCGGGGGCGACCTTTGGCGGTGGGGCTATAGCGGTTTGTGACATGAAGTGTTTCCTTACTGTGTCAGAATCGGGCGCTGAGGGCGAAGAGGAGGGCGGCATTGACGCCAAGCGCGGTCAGGCGCAGGGCGTCCTGAAACCACGGCCAGCGTTGCAGGAGGGGCGCGCCGAACAGGCCCAGCGCGCTGAGCGCCGGGACGGTGCCAGCCCCGAAGGCCAGCATCCCCAGCGCGCCGGAGAGGGGATTGCCCGCCGCGGCCACCGCCGTCAGGGCGACGAAGACGAGGCCGCATGGCAGCAGACCCAGACTTAGGCCGAGCGCATAGCGCGCCACCACGCGCGGGCTGTTGTGGCCGGACATCGCCTTGAGACGGCACGGCAGGCGCAGGCCCAACCGAAAAGGCAGGCGCAGGCCCACCCGCGCCAGAAGCCCTTCGGCCAGCAGATAGAGAAAGGCCGTGGCCACCAGAGCCAGCAGGGCGCGGCGCACCAGCTCCAGCACAGGCGAGGCGGGCAGGAAGAACAGTACGCTCCCGGCGGCGGCCCCCAGCAGGGCATAGGTGGTCAGGCGACCAGCGTGATAGGG
>NZ_JAIWNX010000253.1 GCF_020217185.1 Asticcacaulis sp. | reverse complement strand
CAAGAGCAGGCGCGCCCACCGCGACTGACCCGGCGCGGCCATCTGCATCAGCACAAACGGCCCGCACATGGGCAGGCAGTGGGCGACACTCCCCGTCAGACCGGCCAGGAACAGGCCAAGCCACAGCGGCCCCTGTCCCTCGACAAGGGCGCCGCAGGCCGGGAACAGTCCCGAAAAGACCTCGTGCGCCGTCATATGTGTCTGTCCTGATGGGGGCGGGATGGAATCCGGCCGCCGCCTCGCTGTGGGTGAAAGGCCGTTGGGCGGCCTGTGTGTGTAGGGGGTGGTTACAGTTGCGCGCGGACAAAAGCGCCTGAGCCAAATGGCGCGGGGCAATTTGCCGCAAGCCGCTGTTATTTCGGGGGGAGGGGATCGTCTGCCGGGGTCGCCTTCGGTTCTGCTGCCACCAGAGCCGCCGCCAGCGCGATCAGTTCGTCGGTGGACAACACGACGTGCGCCAGCGACCACAGACCGTCGTCGGTCGGCGTGGGTTCCCAGCCCTTGCGCCGCACCGTGCGCAGGGCCTTATCGACGGAGACGGGCATCCGTGCCCTCAACAGGGTCTGGAGAAAAGGGGATAGACATGGACTCACTCCTGAAACAGCCTCAGGGAGTGGTATATGCAGCTCGCGCCGCACGCGCCTTAACGTGCGATAGGGGCCCTATTGATCAAGGCCGTGCGGCGACTTGATATTTGATAAGTGGCTATTCCAGTTCCATGCCGCAGCCGCGATCGCCGGGCAGGGGCCACAGCTCCTTGGCGGCCTTGCCCTGCACGTCGCCTTTGGGCGGTTTGTGGTTGTCGATCAGGGCATTGGGGCGCGCCAGCTTGCGCAGGCCCGCCGCATTGCCGATGACGACGCGGCTGCCGGTAACGGCGACGCCGTACTTGTCGAGTTGGGCAAAGGCACGCGACAGGCTTTCGGGCGTAAGGTCAAGAAGCGAGGCTAATATGCGCTTTTCGTAGGGCAGTTCGACCGTGTCGCCACCGCCCTGCCGCACCTGCTGGGTCAGGAGATAGTTGGCCAGCCGCTCGGTGCCCGACCGCAGCTTGTGGTTCTTGATGGTTCTGACCAGCCCGCGATAGCAGCCCGACAATTCCTGGGCCACGGCGACGGCAAAACCCGCGTCGTCGCGCATGGCAGCGCGGAACGTCTCGGCGGGCAGCATGACGATCTGGGAGCGGCTTAGGGTGCGCGCCGCCATCAGGGCCGGGGCGTCGAGGACCACGGCGGCCAGAATGAAGGTCGAGATGGGCCGCAGCACGGCCAGCGTGCTTTCCTTATCGTGCCAGTGGCCCTGAAGCTCGACCATGCCGTCGATCAGAATATACAGAAAATCGACCGAATCCGCTTCGTAGATGAGGTTGGCCCCGGCGGGGAAGGTCTGCACCAGCGCGCCGCGCGTGATCTGCGCGAAGGCCTCATCGGAGATGGTCGCCAGCAGTTGCAACTGACGGATACGGTTGGCGTCGCTTTCCCTCATGGCGGTGTCCGGCCCTGCCTCAGTCTGGTTGCCCCTGTGTCAGGCAGCATCCTACAGCCGATTCCGCCAGGTTTGAACCAAAATCGTGCCGTAAGCCGTTGTTTTATCGTATAGTTGAGCGGGGTCGGGCTCAGGCTTTGAAGGTATCGCAGGCCTTGGGATCGCCGGACGCATAACCGGTGCTGAACCAATAGACCCGTTCCTTCGACGTGCCGTGCGTGAAGGAATCCGGCACGACTTCGCCGCCGCTGCGTCGTTGCAAGGTGTCATCGCCGACGGCTGAGGCGGCGTTGAGCGCTTCTTCCAGATCGCCGGCTTCCAGCCAGTGGGCCTGCGCGTCCGAGCGTTTGGCCCACACCCCGGCATAGCAGTCGGCCTGAAGCTCCAGCTTGACCGACAGGGCGTTTGACCCGCGCTCGCTCAGGCGCTGCTGCCTTTGCTGCACCTCGCCGGACAGGCCGGTGATATTTTGCACATGGTGCCCGACCTCATGGCCGATGACGTAGGCCAGGGCAAAGTCACCCGATGCGCCCAGTTGCTGTTCCAGCGTGCGGGCAAAGTCGAGATCGAGATAGACCTTGCGGTCGGCAGGGCAGTAGAAGGGCCCCATGGCCGACTGCCCCACACCGCACCCCGTCTGGGTGCCCTGCGTATAGAGGACAAGAGTCGAGGGCTCATAGCCGCGGATGGCCGAGGCCCACACCTCATTGGCCGAGGTGTGCATGACGTCGGTAAATTCGCAGGCCTTGTCGCCTTCGGGGCAGGCCCCGACTGCGGCCGGACCGGAGGCCTGACCCGACACCTGCGCCGTCTGGCTGAGCAGGGTCTGCGGGTCGATGCCGAAGACGAAATAGCCGATCAGGGCCAGCACGATGGCCCCGATACTGCCGCCCCCGATCAGGGCCCCGCCGCCCAGACCGCGCCGATCCTCAACCCCGCTGCGGCGTCCGCCTTCCCAATCGACCATGATGCCCTGTCCTTGCTATGCTTAACTGAAAGTGTACGCGGCTCTGATAAGAAGACAATACACCTTGGTGGGCTCAACCGGCCTTCAGCAGCCCCAGCACCATGTCGAGATGCGCCTTCGACCATTTGCTCAGATCGTATTGCACGCCGCCGCCGATGATCTGGGTCAGCATGATCATGATGCCCGGCGCGATGACGATGTCTTCGATGCCGGTCAGCCGCTCCAGCGCGTCGGGCGCGAATTCACCGCGCGCCATGCCGTGTCGGATCAGGTCGCGCAGGCTCTCGATTTCACCGCCCACCAGCTCCAGCGCATAGAACTGGCCGATTTCGGGCACGCGGTGGCTCTCCGAAATGATCAGTCTGAGGATGCCCAGCGTATGTTCATCCTGTAGCAGGTTGGCGTAGAAGCGTTCGTGCTCGTGCCGCAACTGGTCCTCGGCGGAGCGTTCGGGGTCAAGGACGAAGTCTGCGCCTTTGATGGGGTCGGTAACATGACGGGCAACCGCCAGAAACAAATCCGTTTTGGTCGGATAATAGACGTAGATCAGCGCCTTGGAGATGCCGGCGCGTTTGGCAATGTCTTCCAGCCGCGTCGCCGCAAACCCATGCTGACAGAATTCGTCACGCGCCGCCTCCAGTATCTGGCCCGGCCGCAGCGCCTTGGCGCGCTCGCGGATGCCCAGCCGCCTAGCGACGGCTTTCAGGCCGCAGGCGCACGGGTCCTCGGCAGGGGCAGTGTGGGGTTTTGGCGGCATTGATTATTTTTAATACGCTGTTCGTTGACTGATTGGTCAATGAAACGATAAGTCTTTACGGATTACAAGTCTTCAGGATATCGCCCATGCGCGCTTTGGCCTCGGCTCCTTATGTTTCCACGGTTTTCAAACGGTCGGCCTCGCGGCTTTTGCTGAGCGGTGTGCTGGCCCTGTCTGTGGCGGCGTGCTCCGGTCAGAAGGGTGAGGCGGAAAAGAAGCCCGCCGAAGGGGCGCTGGTTGAGGCGACGCTGGCTACCGAAGCCGTGGCGCCTCTGGTGATTACCGGCTCCGGTACGGTCGCCGCCTGGCAGGAAGCGCCGATCGGGGCTGAGGTCGGGGGCCTGACCGCCACCGCCGTGCTGGCCGACGAAGGACAGTATGTGCAGCAGGGGCAGCCGCTGCTGAAGATGAACGATGCCGTGCTGCGTGCCCAGCTTCAGCAGGCGCAGGCCGGTATCCAGAGCGCCAGAGCGCAGGCCGTTGAGGCCGAGCGCGCCTATCAGCGCTATAAGGAACTGTTCGACAAGGGCTATGCCTCGCAGTCGGCGCTCGATCAGAAGGAGGCCGCCTACAAGACCGCTCAGGCACAGGTCGCCACCGCCGAGGCGTCTGCGGCGCAGGCCCAGACCCAACTCAATCAGACGGTGGTGCGCGCCCCGGTATCGGGCCTGATCACCTCACGCACGGCCGTGGCCGGTCAGATTGTATCGCCGGGCACGGAACTGTTCCGTATCGTGCGCGACAACCGCATCGAAATGAATATGGAAGTGGTCGAAACCGAGCTGAGCGCGCTGAAAGCGGGCATGAGCGCCACCGTCACGGGCGAAACGGGTCAGACCGTCACCGGCACGGTGCGGGTTGTGACGCCAGCGGTCAATCAGCAGACGCGGCTGGGTTTTGCCCGCATCAGCATCCCCGCCGATGCCGGGTTTAAGCCGGGTCAGTTCGCGCGCGCTTCGATCACGGTCGGCGAACAGCCGGCGGTCCTTATCCCGCAAAAGGCCGTCGTCTATCAGCAGAACCAGCCGGTGGCCTTTGTCGTCGGGGCCAATAACAAGGTCAGTGGCCGCAAGGTGAAGACGGGGGAACGGCGCGGCGACGCCATTGTCATCGCCAGCGGCGTCAGCGCCGGGGAAAAGGTGGTGACCAGCGGGGCGGGCTTCCTGGTCGATGGGGACGCCGTGCGCGTCTCCCGAACGACCACACCGGCCGGGGCTGAAAAGGCCGGGGGCCAGTAATGAACAGCCCCGTCACGCCTCCCAATCGCGGCACCATTTCTTCGTGGTCGATCCGCAACCCCATCCCGACGGTGCTGTTCTTCATCGTCATGACCATTGTCGGCTGGGGCGCGTTTCAGGCCCTGCGCATCAATAACTTTCCGGATATCGACCTGCCGGTGGTGACCGCCACCTATGTGCAGTCAGGGGCGGCCCCGGCGGAACTGGAAACCCAGGTGACGCGCCGCGTCGAAGACGCCGTTTCCGGCATCGGCTCGGTCAAGCATATTACCTCCTACGTCAATGACGGCGTGTCCACGACCGCGATCGAGTTCCAGTTGGGCGTCGATCTCGAAAAGGCGACCAATGATGTGCGCAACGCCGTGGCGCAGATCCGGTCGGACCTGCCCGCTGACGTGCAGGACCCGATCATCCGCCGCGAAGAGGCGTCGGGCGAGGCGCTGATCAACTATATTATCCGTGGCGACGGCCTGAACCCGGAGCAGTTGTCGTGGTTTGTCGATAACGACATTTCCAAAAAAGTCCTTGCCAATAAGGGCGTGGCCAAGCTGACGCGCATCGGCGGGGTGGCGCGCGAAATCCGTATCCAGCTCGATCCGGCGCGTCTGGCCGGGCAGGGGATCACGGCGGCCGAGGTGTCGAACCAGTTGCGCGCCACCAATGTCAACCTGCCCGGCGGGCGGCTTGAGGTCGGTGGCTCTGAGCAGTCGATCCGCACGCTCGGCAATGCCGGTTCGGTCGATGCCCTGCGCGAAACGCGCATCGCCCTGTCGAACGGCGGCTCGGTGCGTCTGGGCGATCTGGGGCAGGTGATCGACACCTGGGGCGAGCCGCGGGAACGCGCGCGCTTCAATGGCAATGAGGTGGTGGGCTTCGCCGTCTATCGCTCAATCGGTTCATCCGAAGTCGATGTGGCCGACTCGGTGCGCGCCTCGATGGACGCCATCCGCAAGGCGCATCCGAACATGGTCATCGAAGAGGTCACGGCCTCGGTCGATTGGGTCAAGGAAAGCTATCTGGCCTCGATGGAAACCCTGCTGATCGGCGCGGCGCTGGCCGTGTTCGTGGTGTGGCTGTTCCTGCGCGACCTGCGGGCGACCTTCGTTTCGGCCGTGGCCATGCCCATGTCGCTGCTGCCGACCTTCTTCGTCATGTACGTGATCAACGACTCGTTCAACATCGTGTCGCTGCTGGCCCTGTCGCTGACCATCGGTATTCTGGTCGATGACGCCATCGTGGAAATCGAGAACATCGTCAGACACATACGCGACGGCAAAAAGCCCTATGACGCCGCTATTGAGGCCGCCGACGAAATCGGTCTGGCCGTGGTGGCGACGACGGCAACGATCATCGCCGTGTTCGCCCCGGTGGGCTTCATGCCGGGCATTGTGGGGCAGTTTTTCAAGAGCTTCGCGGTGGCGGCCTGCGTCTCGGTCTTCTTCTCGCTGGTGGTGGCGCGCACCCTGACCCCGCTGATGGGGGCCTATCTGATGCGCGCCAATCCGGCCAAGGAGCACGACGACCCGTTCTGGATGAAGGGCTATTTAAGCAGCCTGAGATGGGGGCTGGAGAGCCCCTTCTACTGGCGCACGCTTTTGTGGACGCTGGGGATCACGGTCGGTGGTGTGCTGCTTTTGATCGGCGCGGCGGAGTTTGTCGGCAAGGGCGCGGGTCTGATGACCGGTGCCGTCGGACTGGGCGTGCTGGTGGTCGGTCTGGGGCTGGGCCTCATCAGCGGCCGCGCCGAGGTACATGCGCGCTGGCCGCTGGGACTGATGTTGCTGGGCTTTGTGGCGCTGGCTCTCCTTATGCTGGCCGGACCGTTTATGCCGCCTCCGCCGTCTGCCCCCGCCGCACCGCCCAAGGGTGTGGGGGCCTTTATCGGCGCCGGGATCGGCTTTGCCGTCTTTGCGGCTCTGGCCTATGGCGTGTGGACGCTTCTGCGCAAACACGGCGGCGACGCCATGAAGATGCGCTGGGGCATACTGATGGCCGGTATCGGTTTCTTCGTCCTGTCGATCTTCATTTCGAGCAAGCTGCCGGGCGAGTTCATCCCGGTCGGTGACAATGGTCGTTCCTTCCTGTCCATCGAAATGCCGCCGGGTACGCGGCTGGATGAAACGGATGCCGTGGTCATCTCGGTCATGGAGGAGCTGAAAAAGCGTCCGGAGGTCAAGAGCGCCTTTGCCTCGGTCGATCTGCGCAAGGCCAACCTGACCATCAACCTTATCCCGCGCCATGAGCGCAAGCTGACGCAGCAGCAGTTTGAGTCCGACTTCAACACCTTCGTGTCGCGCTATCCGGGTGTGCGGGCCTCCTTCGGGCAGGAAGGCGGCGGGGGCGGCGTCATCTCCTTCACCCTGGCGTCTGACGACCCGGTGGCGCTGGAGCGCGCGTCGCGTGAACTGGAGCGCCAGATGCGCGGCCTGTCCAGTCTGCGTAACGTCTTCTCGGCCTCCAACCTGTCGCGGCCCGAAGTGCTGGTGACGCCAAAGCCGGATCAGGCCGCGCTGATGGGCGTGTCGTCGCAGGCCATCTCTCAGGCGGCGCGTGTGGCCACGGTTGGCGACTTCGACCAGATTCTCGCCAAGTACAATATCGGTGACCGTCAGGTGCCGATCCGCGTCCTGATGGATACGCAGGCGCGCACCGCTGTGGAGACGCTGGCGGAACTGAAGGTGCCGACCAATTCCGGCGTACCCGTGCCGCTGGAGGCGGTGGCGGACGTGCGTTTCGGCTCCGGTCCGATCCAGATCACGCGCATCGACCGGTCGCGCACCGCGACGGTGAAGGCCAACCTGCCCGAAGGCGTGCCTGCGGGTATCGCTCAGGACGCCGTGCGCAACCTGCCGATCATGAAGAACCTGCCCGCGGGCGTGCAGGAACTGGTCACCGGCGATCAGGAAAGTCAGGCCGAAATGGCCACCGGCTTCATGGTGGCCATCGGCACGGGTATCATGCTGATGTATGTGGTGCTGGTCCTGCTGTTCCGCAGCTTCACCATCCCCATCACCATCCTGACGGCCCTGCCGCTCAGCTTTGGCGGGGCCTTCTTCCTGCTGCTGATCACCGGTAAGTCGCTGTCCATGCCCGCCCTGATCGGCCTGATCATGCTGACCGGTATTGCGGCCAAGAACTCGATCCTGCTGGTCGAATACGCGCTGGAGGCCATCAATCGCGGGATGCCGCGCATGGACGCCCTGATGGACGCGGCGCACAAGCGGGCGCGGCCGATCCTGATGACCACCGTGGCCATGGGGGCGGGTATGTTGCCGATTGCTGTGGGGTGGGGTGCCGACGTGGCCTTCCGCGCGCCTATGGCCATAGCGGTCATTGGCGGGCTGATTACGTCCACGCTTCTGTCGCTGCTGTTCGTGCCTGTGGCCTATACGCTGGTCGATGACTTCGCGCAGTTTCTGGGGCGGCATACGCGCAAATATTTCCGCGCCCAGAAGGAAAGCGATCCCGAAACCGTGGCGGGGGAATAGACCTCATTTCTCCTCCCCCGCTTCGCAGGGGAGGAGGGTTAGGCGCTGGCCCCGTCGGCGATCAGGAAGTCGCGGATCGAGTCGGCGGACACATCCCTGGCCACAAAGGCCTCACCGATCCCCTTGACCAGCACAAAGACCAGCTTGCCGCCCTCGGCCTTCTTGTCGTGGCCCATATGGCGGATCAGCGTATCCGCATCAAAGGCCGCGTTACGAATCTGCGTCATCTGCGTCGGCAGGCCTGCCTTGGCAATGGCCGCCACGGCGCGGTCGGCTTCGGCCTGAGAACACAGACCCACGCGCGCGGAATAGCGGAAAGCCATGCCCATGCCGATGGCCACGGCTTCGCCATGCAACAGGGTGTCGCCAAAGCCCAGTTCGGCCTCCAGCGCGTGACCGAAGGTGTGCCCCAGATTGAGCAGGGCCCGTTGCCCGCCTTCACGTTCATCGGCGGCGACGATTTCGGCCTTCATCTCGACCGAGCGGGCGACGGCGTGCTCAATGGCCGCCGGCTCCAGCGACAGAACAGCCTGATCATTCGCCTCCAGCCACTCGAAAAACGCCTTGTCGCCCAGCAGGCCGTACTTGATCACCTCGGCATAGCCGCAGCGGATGTCGCGCGCCGGCAGGGTGGCCAGCACGTCGAGATCGCACAGGACCAGACGCGGCTGATGGAAGGCCCCGATCAGGTTCTTGCCCTTCGGGTGGTCAATGGCCGTCTTGCCGCCGACGCTGGAATCGACCTGCGCCAGTACGGTGGTGGGGATCTGCACGAAGTCGATACCGCGCATATAGATGGCGGCCGCAAAGCCGGTCAGGTCGCCAATGACGCCACCGCCCAGCGCGATGATCACGTCCTTGCGGTCCAGCCCCGCCTCGACCAGACCGTCGGTCAGGGCCTTAAGCCCCTCCCACGATTTGGTTTCTTCGCCTGCGGGCAGGGTGAGGATCTGCGCGGCAATGCCTTCGGCCTCCAGCACCTCTTTGAGGCGCACCGCGTGCAGCGGCCCCACATGGCTGTCGGTGACGATCAGGGTGCGGCGGTTTTTCAGGAAGGGGAGGACGCGACGACCGGCCGACGCGATCAGACCGGTGCCGACCTCGACCTCATAGGGGCGGAAATCGCCGCCGGATACGGGAAGTGTGGGCATTATTTCGGTTCCAGAAAGGTTTTCAGAGCGCCGATGACCAGTTCGACGCTCTTGCCGTGCGACTGATCGCCGGTATCGACCGTGATGTCGGCCCTGGCGTAGAAGGGGTAGCGTTTGGCCTCGTGCTCGCGCAGGACCTCCATCGGGTCGCGGTCACGCAGCAGCGGGCGGTGGTTGCGGTGGGCGACGCGCCGCGCGATGACGCGCAGATCGGTCTTCAGCCACACGGTGACGGCCTTTTGCTTGATGATGTCGTGGGTGGCGGGCTGCACAAAGGCCCCGCCGCCGGTCGCCAGTATCTGCGGCCCGTCGTCAAGCAGGCGCGAAATGACCTTTTGCTCGCCGTCGCGGAAACCGGCCTCACCAAAGGCGGCAAAGATGTCGGAGACGCTGAGGCCTGCGGCCTTTTCGATCTCTTCGTCGGCGTCGCGGAAGGGTACGGCCAGCGCGTCGGCCAGCCGTCGGCCCACCGTGGTCTTGCCCACGCCCATCAGCCCCACCAGCGCCACCGGGCGCGGCAGGATCAGACGCGGTTCAGTCGGTTTCGAGGTCTCAGGCACGACGCGCGCGCCCCGTGCGCGGAAAAACGATATGCATGGAGGTGCTTTACACGATGTTGGCCCGATTTAGCCAGTCATAAACCAAATTGCTTTGATAGTGCCCAAGATCGTCCCAAGGACGGCCAATTGCCCCCGTTTCGAAAGCCAGACCATGCGTCCCGATCCGCTCACCGCTTTTTTTGAGATGCTCAGCGTCGAACGCAATGCTTCACCGCGCACGCGGGAGGCCTATGGTCAGGACCTTCTCGATCTGCGCAACCATGCTGGGGTCGATGCCGACGGACTTTTGACGCTCGGCGAAGGCGATATTGCCGGTTTTTTTGCGGCGCTGGATGCGCGCGGGCTGGCCTCATC
>NZ_JAIWNX010000252.1 GCF_020217185.1 Asticcacaulis sp. | reverse complement strand
GACGCTTCAGCGTAAGCGTGCCGCCGTGCGGCAGTTCTATCGTTTCTGCGTGCGCGAAGGGCTGAGTGACACCGACCCCAGCCGCAAGATCGCCGCCGCCAGAAAAGGCCGGCCGCTGCCCAAAATCCTCAGCCGCGAAGAGGTGGACGCCCTGATTGCGGCTGCCGACGCGAAGGACGCGCATCAGGCCATCCGCCTGCAATGCCTGATCGAGATCGCCTATGCCTCTGGGATGCGGGTGTCGGAAATCGTCGCCCTACGCCTGGATGCCGTACAAAAAGACCCGGCCTATCTGATCGTCAAGGGCAAGGGTGGCACCGAGCGGCTGGTGCCGCTCAATCCGTCGGCGCGCGCGGCGATTAAAGACTATCTCGATATCCGGCCGTTGTTTTTAGGGGCGAAAGACAAGGCTAACCCCTATCTCTTCTGCTCGCGCGGGGCGCAAGGGCATCTCACACGCCGCCGGGTGGGGCAGTTGCTGGACGAGGCGGCGCTGGAGGCCGGGATCGACCCGGCACGTGTGTCACCGCACGTCCTGCGCCATGCCTTTGCCACCCACCTGCTCGAAGGCGGGGCCGACCTGCGCGTCGTGCAAACGCTGCTGGGGCACGCCGACATTTCGACGACGCAGGTCTATACTCACGTGGCGACCGAACGCCTCAAAGAGGTGGTCGAAACGCATCACCCGCTGTCGAAACGCCGCGCCGGATAAGCGATTCCTGAACCCTTGCCCCTTTGGGCATATTGCTCCCCGCCGCGACTTGGGCTAAACGCCAAGGTTTGTAACGGAACCTGAGTCCCGGAAGATCATGCGCCATTATCTCGAATTCGAACGTCCGATCGCCGATCTGGAAGCCAAGATCGAGGAATTGTCGGCCCTGTCGTCTTCGGGAGGGGCTAATCTCGACACCGAAATCCGCGCCCTGCGTGAGCGCACCCAGGTGCTGATCAAGGAAACCTACGACCGCCTTGAGCCGTGGCAAAAGACCATGGTCGCCCGCCACCCGGAACGCCCGCATCTGGTCGATTATCTCAATGGCCTGATTGAGGATTTCGTTGAGCTGCGCGGGGACCGCAAATTCGGTGACGATCAGGCGATTGTCGGCGGTCTGGGGCGTTTTCGCGGGCGCTCTGTGGTCGTGATGGGCCACGAAAAGGGCCACGACACCAATTCGCGCCTGCGCCACAATTTCGGCATGGCGCGCCCGGAAGGCTACCGCAAGGCGGTGCGCCTGATGGATATGGCTGAACAGTATGGCCTGCCCGTCATCACCTTTGTCGATACGGCGGGTGCCTATCCCGGCATCGGGGCCGAGGAGCGCGGTCAGGCCGAGGCCATTGCGCGTTCGACCGAGCGCGGCCTGACGCTGAAGGTGCCGTTTGTCGCCACGGTCACCGGCGAAGGCGGGTCGGGCGGGGCGATTGCGCTGGCGGCCGCCAACCGCGTGCTGATCCTTGAACACTCGATCTATTCGGTCATCTCGCCGGAAGGCGCGGCCTCGATCCTGTGGCGCGACGGCTCGCGCGCCAAGGACGCTGCCGATCAGATGAAGATTACTGCCACTGATCTTTTGAAACTCGGCATAGTGGATCGCATCATCGAAGAACCCGCTGGCGGCGCGCACGCCGACAAGGAGGCGGCGATCAAAAAGGTCGGGGATGTGGTGGAATCCGAGCTTCAGGCGCTGGATTATCTTTCGCCGGATCAGCTTGTGGCCCAGCGCGCCGAGCGCTTCTACAAGATCGGCCAGACGGGGTTGGTTTAAGCGATTTTCCGGGGGGAATGGGGGATGACAGAGATAAAAAAAGTGCGCGCAGGCGCCTTAAAGCTTCGCGCACAATGGGCCCAAGGTCTGATGATTGTGCTGATGATATGTCAGTTCAGCTTATGTCTTACGCTGGTGGCCGCTCTATTTAATCTTGTGCCTTATATTCCTCAGGAAGTTCTGATGGTGATGGGCCAATCAGGTTACGCTTACATGGCTATGGTCTGGGTATCCGGAATAGCCAGTCTGATCTGGCTGCATGAAGCCGCGAAAAACGCAAAAATCCTGAGACCTTCATTTGAACACACGCCGAATTGGGCAGTGGGCTGGTATTTCGTACCTTTCGCCAACCTGTACAAACCCTACGAAGTTATGCGGGACATTTGGGTGGCGAGTAAGGGGCCGACGGGTGATCTCTTTCCCAAAGGGGATACACGCATCGCACTGTGGTGGTGGGCACGAATTTTGGGTGGCATAGCTGTCAATGGCATGGACCGTCTGTTTCGGGAGGATGGAAGTTTCCATGGCGCTGGGGTTATGTCACCTGAATTCCTCTACGTGTGCGCAAGTCTGCTCGTGCTGTTTTCTACGGGCGTCTTTTTCCAGTTGGTCAGGGAAGTGACGCAATTACAGATCACACATAGCCAGCGGCTTATCGACACGTTCTGAGTTAAAACTCCACCGTCTTCGGGGCATCGCCCTTGGCGAAGGTCAGGCTCTTGGTCACGCCGTTGAGTCGCACATTGACCAGCCCGACGCCTGTTTTGCGCGAGTTCGGGAACAGGCCATAGGCGACCGTCACGGTTTTCGGAACGCGGTCCAGCTTGCCTTTGAAGGTGAATTGCAGGTCATCGCCCCAGGCTTCGTAGGCGAAAAAGTCGAGCCTCTGACCATTTATGGTGAAGGCGTCGCGCAGGTGGCCTTCCAGCGCCTTGAGGGCATCCGGATCGTCCACGGAGGGTTGTGCGTCGGGGGCCAGCTCGACCAGCTCCGGCTCGCTGTCGTGCGCCGAGAGGGTGTGGATGACGGTCACCGAGCCGTCCGGGGCGATTTCCACCACGCTCAGCGTATGATGGCCGCGATGGGCCCATGCGGGAGAGGCGAGCATCAGGGCCGCTCCTCCGAGCAGGAAACCGCGTCGGATCACTTCTTGTCCGCCTTTTTGGGCTGGGTCTTCAGGTTGTCCGGTGTGACGACCAGATCGTCGTCCTTCATGCGGTTGGGCGCGTCTTCGCCTTCGCGGACCTCAAAGCGCTGTTCGTCGATCTTGCGCGGGAAGGCGTTGTTGGAGACATCGGCGTCCGCCGTTTCCCACAGCGGGTCGATGACCGCCTGTTTCAGCGTCTTCAGCGTCGCGTGCTGCCACGTGACCTGCGCCGGATTATAGCGCCAGACCTCGGCCGGGATACGCACGGTTTCGGAGGTGCCGTCGGTGTAGTCCATCTTGAGGATCACCGGCATGACCAGCCCGCCCTTGTTGCGGAAGGTGAAGTTGTAGAAGTTGTCCTTCACCGCCAGCGCTTCTTTCAGGTCCGGGTCGATGTCCTTTTGCAGGTCGGCATACTTCTTCTTCTCCTTGACCGTGGGTTCCCACTTGTCGTCGGTATTGTAGTAATCGACCGTGGCCGGATCGGTCTCAACGACCGTCTTGCCGGTGTTGCGTGCGGCGGTCAGCGAGTCGGGCTGCGCGTCGTCCTGCACCTTTTCCCAGGCCTTTTCGACGACCGGATCGCGCGTGTTGAGGCGGGCCTTCTTCACATCGGCCAGCTCGATATCCACGTGGTCGGTCGAATAGAACCAGCCGCGCCAGAACCAGTCGAGATCGGTGCCGGACGCCTCTTCCATGGTTCGGAAGAAGTCATAGGGGGTCGGGCGCTTGAACTGCCAGCGGCGCGAATATTCCTTGAAGGCGAAGTCGAACTTTTCACGCCCCAGCACGGTTTCGCGCAGGATGGTCAGCGCCGCCGCCGGCTTGCCATAGGCGTTGTTGCCGAATTGCGGGATCGATTCCGAATTGGTCATGATCGGCACCTGATTTTCGCTCAGCATGTACTCGACCATAGACTTGGGCTCACCGCGGCGGGTGGGGTAGTCCTTGTCCCACTCCTTTTCGGCCTGGAACTGGAGGAAGGAGTTGATGCCTTCGTCCATCCACGTCCATTGACGCTCGTCGGAATTGACCGTCATCGGGAACCAGATGTGGCCGATTTCGTGGATAACCACGCCGATCAGGCCGTATTTGGCACGTTCCGTATAGGTCAGCTCCCCCGTCCTCTTGTCCTTCACCGGGCGCGGGCCGTTAAAGGTGATCATCGGATATTCCATGCCGCCGACCGGCCCGTTGACCGACTGCGCCGTCGGGTAGGGGTAGGCGAAGGCGAACTTGCCATAGACGTTCAGCGTGTGGGCGATGGATTTGGTCGAATAGGCGTCCCACAGCGGGCGCGCCTCCTTCGGGAAGAAGGACATGGCCATGACGGTCGGGTGCGCCGGGTCGGCGTTCTTCACACCCATGGCGTCCCAGATGAATTTGCGCGATGAGCCGAAGGCGAAGTCACGCACATTGTCGGCTTTGAACTTCCACGTCTTGGTGCCCGTGGCCTTGCCTTTTTCGGCGGCTGCGGCCTCATCGGGCGTCACGACATAGACCGGGGCCGTGGCCGTCTTCGCTTCCGTGAAGCGTTTTTGCTGCGCCGGGGTGAGCACTTCGGACGGGTTAAGCAACTCGCCGGTGGCCGAGACGACGTGGTCGGCAGGGACGGTCAGTTCGACCTCATAATCGCCGAATTCCAGCGTGAATTCGCCCGAGCCGATAAAGGCCTTGTTGTGCCAGCCTTCATAGTCCGAATAGACGGCCAGACGCGGGAACCACTGCGCCCCCAGAAAGATGCAATTGCCGTCTTCGCCCGGCTTGGTGAAGCATTCATAGCCGGACCGGCCGCCAACCATGCGGGTTTCGGGCAGGGGCACGCTCCACGCCACGGTGAAGGTCAGGCTTTCGCCCGACTTCAGCGGCTGCGCCAGATCAATACGCATCAGGGTGTCGTTGAGCGTGAAGGGCAGGGCGCTGCCGTCGGCGGCGGTGACCTTCAGGTCGTTAAAGCCGCCTTCCCACACCTGCATCCGCTTGACGCGGCGCACTTCGCCCACCGAAATCTCTTTCGAAGGCGACACGGTGTCGGTCAGTTGCGCGATGGAATCGCGCTTGTAATTGTTCTGATCGAGCATCAGCCACAGATAGCGCAGCGTATCGGGCGAATTGTTCTTGTAGGTGACGGTCTGCGTCGCCGTCAGGGTGCGCGTCGCCTCGTTCAGTGAGGCCTTGATGCGGTAATCGACCTTCTGCTGCCAGTAGCGATAGCCCGGCTCACCGGCGGCGTTGCGGTAGTCGGTGGGCGTCGGCCATTCTTCGCCTTCCAACTGACGGAACTTGTCCTCAAAACGGCCCTTGGTCTGTTCGACCGGATTGGCCAGAGCGACGGAAGTGAAGGCCGGCAGGGCCAGAACACACGAAGCGAGCAGCAGCTTTTTAAACACGGATGACCCCAGCGAAAACGATGTGCGGACGGATGAACGGTTTTCCGCATCCCCAATGCCACAAAAAAGTCTTTATACGTTCCTTTTGAAACGAATTTTGGCAGATGCGCAAGACTATATCTCTTAATGGAAACGTATAAGAACCTCCCCTGAAATCAGGGTAGGCGCTATAGCGAGATGTCGTTTTCACCTAAATTCATTCCGCTATAATCCGCCGCCCCTGTGCGCAAAGCGAACGGGGGGTTAAGCGCCAGCCTTCTCACCGGTGGCGGCCGCCAGCGCCTTTTCCATCGTCACCTGATGCGGATAGGGGATGTAGATGCCCGCCGCACCGAACTCTTCCTTGACCGATTTCAGCACGTCGGCGCGCACCTGACCGTGCTGAGCCACCGTCACCTGCGCCGTCACCTTTAGCTGCACGCCGTTGTCGGTGAAGTTCTCGACCCCGGCCCAGACGTCTGGTGTGGACAGGGTGCCGGGGTGCGAAGCCGTCACTTTTTTCAGGATGGACAGGGCCTTGTCGAGATCGGTAGCGAAATCGACCGTCACCAGTATGGCCAGGGTACGGTGACCGTAATGGCTGATATTGATGATGCGGTCGGAAAAGATCTTGGCATTGGGGATATAGACCTTGTGGCTGTCGCCATTGGTCAGTTCGGTCGAAAACAGACCCAGCCGCCCGACGGTGCCGGTCACATCGCCAATCGTCACCGTATCGCCGATGCGATAGGGCTTTTGCACCAGCAGCATGATGCCAGAGGCCACATTGGACAGCGTCCCTTGCAACGCCAGACCGATAGCCAGAGACGCCGCCCCCAGCACAGTCAGGATCGAGGTCGTCTGCACGCCCAGCCGGTTGAGGATGACCACCAGACCGACCACCATGATCAGCCACCACACCACCTGCGACAGGAACTCCGGCAGGGTGCGGTCGGCGTCGGAATGGGCGTAGCGCTTGGCGGTTTTGCGCACCGTGTTCGACAGCCACTGCGACAGGAACAGGGTGACCATCAGGATCAGGGCGGCGATCAGCAGGTTCGACAGAAACTCCGAATGCTGCGTCAGGTCACCCCAGAAGGTTTGCACATTGCTGACGAAATAGATGAAACGCTGCGGAATTTCACGAAAGTCAAACGTCATCTCAGGGCCTCAGAGTCCGCTAAAATAGGCTTTGGCTTCGGGCCGCCACAGGGCTTTCAGCTCGGCATAGGGCACAACATAATAGATGCCCATACAGGCGCCCATGACATGCGGCAGGTCGCTGCGGCTGAAGACCAGCCCCTTGTCGTTAAACGAGGTTTGGTAGTCATAACCGACGTCGTCGGCCAGACATTCCGGGATCGACCGGTCTCCGACAAACCACGGTGACTGTGGCGATAACTTCGCTTTGAGCTTTTGGAAGGCGGGCGTCTCCGGGCGCTCATCACCGGGGGCCCAGCCGGGCGGCGTGACATACAGGTTGAGCAACTGATCGGCATTAAGATACCCGCCCCGCTTGAGGTCATACATGGTGATACCCCAGCTATTGCTGGGGTGTGCGCCACCGCAATAGGTCGATCCGGCGCTTTCGACGGCCATCAGGCTGGAGGACACGTAAACGACCTTATCGGAGAAATCCTCAAAGCCGCCGGTCGTGCCCGCGCCGACAAAACCGGTCTGAGAGAGGCAATCCAGAGCGTTCTCCACCCGGAAAAACCGTTCAATATCCAAGGTTGCATTGACCTTGGCAAGGACCGCCGGATCAGGATGCCGCGTCAGTTGCAGATAGTGTACGCCGGTCGCCTTGTCTGTAACGGTCCGATAGGCGATCTGTCCGGCGCTGATCTCCGGCCCATAGACGTTGTTTTGATTGACGCGGCGGGCGCGGAACGGGTCGTTACGCGCCAGTTCGCCTCTCCCCTGATTGAGCGTGTCGTCAACTGCGTAAAGATCCCCCGGTTGGGTGAGGCTCAGGGTCGAAGTCAAAGACCGCGTCACGTTCTTCGTAAGGGTAACCGGCAGGCTGGCCTTCTTGCCCCTGGCGGTCCATGTGCCGGTTAATCCTGCGGATGCCGGTTTGAGAGTGAGTGTCCCCGTGACCGGGCAATCCGGCCCTACGAAGCAGCCGGGGTGTTCCTGAAAGGTGAGGGCGGTACCACTGGCTTTCAGTGAGATAAGGGTACGATAGCGCGTGTAATAGTATTGACCAATATAGACGGTCTTGCCCTTTACCGTGGCGGATCGCAGTTCCACAACAACGGGACTTTTACCGATGGTCCCCTCGTACACCGTCTGGGTGACCGTGTCGGCGTGGGCCGTAGTGGCCATGAGAAGACCGAGCCCAAAGACCACACTTGCCAGTAATTTCATGATCAATCCCCCTCTGCTGTCGTGGATCGGGTTTTACGCCGCTGTCTGAAAAAGTCTTTTAGCACCTGACCCGTCTCGGCCTCAAGCACGCCGCCGGTGACCTCGGGGGCCCAGTGGCAGGTCGGCTGCGCAAAAAAGCGCGGACCGCTTTCGACCGCGCCGCCCTTGGGGTCAGAGGCCCCATATATCACCCGTCCGATACGGGCGTGCGACAGCGCGCCGGCGCACATGGCGCACGGTTCCAGCGTCACATAGAGCCACAGATCGGTCAGGCGATAATTGCCGACAACCTGCCCCGCCGCGCGTAAAGCCAGTATTTCAGCGTGCGCCGAGGGGTCATTAAGACTAATGGGCGCATTTTTTGCGCGCGCAATGATGGTTTTACTTGACGGATCGTAGATTAAAGCGCCTATCGGCACCTCGCCGGCCTGGGCGGCCTTTTCGGCCTCGTCCAGCGCCAGACGCATCAGGGTTTCGTCAGTCATGTCCTGTGGGGAGTCCATAGGGGTTGATGACCGGCAAACCGCTGCGGCGTCAAGTTAAAAGGCCCTGCGTGAGCAGGCCCAGTCAGGAAAATGATGATGTCTGAAGACCATAATACGCCCGAATCCGCCGCTCCGACCGAGAGCGTTGCCGGCGACGCCACCCCCAAAAAATCCTACGTCAAAAAGCCCGCCGCCAAAAAAGGCCCGGCTGACAAGTCCTTTGGTAAGCCCGCGCGCCCGCCGGAGCGCATTGCCAAGGTACTGGCGCGTGCCGGTCTGGCCTCGCGCCGCGAAGTCGAGCGCCTGATTGGTTTGGGTAAGATCGCCGTCAATGGTCGCCTGCTCGACACCCCGGCGACCACCGTGTCGCCCGACGACCTGATCACCGTCGAAGGCAAGCCGATCCGCAAGGCCGAGCCCACCCGCGTGTGGCGCTATCACAAGCCGGTCGGCCTGATGACCACCCATCAGGACCCGCAGGGCCGCCCCACCGTCTTCAATTCGCTGCCGCAGGAACTGCCGCGCGTGATTTCGGTGGGTCGCCTCGACATCAATTCCGAAGGCCTGCTGCTGCTGACCAATGACGGCGAACTGGCGCGCGCGCTGGAACTGCCGACGACCGGCTGGACGCGCGTCTATCGCGTGCGGGCGCTGGGGCGCACCACGCAGGCGGCGCTCGACACGCTGAAAGCCGGCGTGACGGTCGAAGGCGTGCAATACGGCCCGATCGAAGCCAGGCTGGACAAGGCGCAGGAAAAGGCTGATGGCCGCGCCAATCTGTGGATCACCGTGTCGCTAAACGAAGGCAAGAACCGCGAAGTCCGTAAGGTGCTCGACAGCCTGGGCCTGAAGGTCAACCGCCTTATCCGTCTGGCCTATGGCCCGTTCCAGCTCGGCGATATCGAGCCGGGCGAGGTTGAGGAAATCGGCCCGCGCGTCGTGCGCGAACTGCTGGGGGACAAGATCGACCCGCGCAACCTGCCGTCGGAAAGCGAGACCCAGACGCGCACGCCGATGCGCCTGCGCCGGACCGAAGGCGAGGGCGCGCCGCGCACCGGCCGTCGCGGCGGCGGCGAACGCTTTGCGCCGAAGGGCGAAGGCCGTGAGGAACGCCGTGAGCGCCCGCTCAGCCGCGACGAGGCCTTCCGCCGCAAGTACGAGGCCAAGGAATTTGGCGACCGCGATTTCGATGAGCGCCCGCGCTTTGACGGCGACGGCCAGGCGCGTGATCGTCGTCCGGAACGCGAGGAGCGCGAATGGACGCCGCGCGCCGAGCGTCCCAGACGAGACTTCAATAGCGGCGAGTTTAAACCGCGCGGCGAAGGCAGCTTCAAACCGCGTGGCGACCGTCCGCAACGTGATTTCAAGCCGCGCGGTGAGGGCGACTTCAAGCCGCGTGGGGAACGCAGCTACGGCGACAAGCCGCGCTTTGATAAGCCGCGTGGCGAGCGCCCGGCGGGTGACCGTCCGCAGCGTGACTTCAAGCCGCGTGGTGAGCGTAACTTTGGCGACAAGCCGCGCTTTGACAAGCCGCGTGGCGAACGCCCGGCGGGTGACCGTCCGCAGCGTGACTTCAAACCGCGTGGCGAAAGTGACTTTAAACCGCGTGGTGAGCGTAGCTTTGGTGACAAGCCGCGCTTTGATAAGCCGCGTGGTGAACGTCCGGCGGGTGACCGTCCGCAGCGCGATTTCAAACCGCGCGGTGAAGGCGACTTTAAACCCCGTGGCGAACGCAGCTTCGGCGACCGTCCGGCGGGCAAGTCGTTTGGCGGCAAGCCCGGTGGTGGCAAGTCCTTCGGGGGCAAGCCGGGTGGCTTTAAACCCGGTGGTCGTCCGGGCGGCTTCGCCGGTAAGGGCGCGCCG
>NZ_JAIWNX010000251.1 GCF_020217185.1 Asticcacaulis sp. | reverse complement strand
CGCAAGCCGCGTCCGGAGTAGGTCCGTATGCGTATCGTCGGTGGTGAGTTTCGCGGGCGCGCCCTGAGCGCCCCCGAAGGCCAGAACACCCGCCCGACTTCGGACCGGGCGCGTCAGGCCGTGTTCAACATTCTGGAGCACGCGGAATTCGCCCCCAACCTCAACGGGGCGCGGGTGATGGACGTCTTTGCCGGTTCCGGCGCGCTGGGGCTTGAGGCCATGTCGCGCGGGGCGGCGTTTTGTCTGTTTGTCGATACGGATGACGCGGCACGCGGCGCCATCCGCGACAATGTCGAAGCGTTTGGCCTGTTTGGCGTCACGCGCATCCACCGCCGCGACGCCACGCAACTGGGCGTGCGCCCCGGCGGCGCGTCGGAAGCCTTCGATCTGGTGTTTATGGACCCGCCCTACCGTAAGGGTTTGGTACAGCCGGCGCTGGAGGCGTTGCGAAACGGGAACTGGCTGAGCGATGAGGCCTTGATTGTGGCAGAGATGGCCGCCGATGAGGACTTTTTTGCCACGGAACTGTGGCAAATAATCGACACCCGAACCTATGGTCCGGCGCAGGTTTTGTTCCTGAAACAAAAAATTCTTACGAATTTTTAACTGATCAAATTATTGATTTATATAATTTAATTCAAAAACCATCGTCTTTGTGTGGCCAAATTAACCCATTGGCCGGATTTTTCATATTGACGAGTTTTTTATTGTGTCCCCAATATGTCCTTAACAAGGTGTAAACCGCGCCGTCAGGCACGATTAATGCACCGAAGCCCCAGCAAGGGGCGGGACTGAACTGTTATAAATGGGGTGATGTTATGACGGCAGAAGCGATCAAGCTTGAAGGCGGCAAGAAGCGCCGCGACGGCCTGAAGGTTATTCTGATGGCCGGTCTGAGTGTTCAGGCGTGGGCCTTCCTGATGGGTGTCGGGATTATTGTTCTCAACGTAACGCGTTGATTTTGTAGCCTGTGGCGTTTGCCGCGGGTTTTTTTATGACTGATTTCGACCGGGGGTGAGGTTCAGGGGGAAACTGACCTTGCCGTCCCGGTCGTGGGTCTGACCTAAAAGCTCCGGTCTGACGGGACATCAGACCGCATGAGCCGACGGGGGAGTGGGGCTTAGGGTGAGTGCGCCGGATGAGGCGCGCTCACCCTGATCGCCCTTGGAAATGGCACCGCGAATATAGGTGGTTAATCTCTTTCCGCACCTGTGTCCTAAAGCAGTAGAAGCCACAGATTTCACAGATTGCACAGATTAACCGCGTTGTGGTACCAGCACCGGCGCGCAGCGCCCTTCTGTGCTTTCGCGGGCGGGGCTCTTTTTCACCACGGATAGACACGGATGGCGGCTTTGCCGCCGACACGGATATCCGTGCCAGACGAACGCAGTTCGTCACCCGTGTCTATCCGTGGCTAAATAATACCGTTTAACGAGCCGCTTTTTTGATGGTTTTGGCCACGAAAAACACCAAAAACACGAACATTCAAATAGCGGACATGCTCTGCCCAAAAGCCGTTGCACAGCGCACGATCCGTCTGTTTTTCAGGCGCTTCGCGCAAAAAAGCGCTCCGACACCGTTCGTGCTTTTCGTGTTTTTCGTGGCAAAACCCTATCTTCGACCGAACAGCTTTTCGATATCTTTCAGCTTCAGCTCGACATAGGTCGGGCGGCCGTGATTGCACTGGCCCGAATGCGGCGTCGCCTCCATCTGCCGCAGCAGGGCGTTCATTTCGGAGGCCGACAGACGCCGCCCGGCGCGCACCGAGTTACGGCAGGCCATATTGCCGCAGATTTCGGCCATCCGCTCTTTCAGGATCAGGGCCTGACCGTTTTCGGCAATGTCGTCGGCCAGGTCGCGGATCAGCCCGGCCACGTCACCGTCGCCGATCAGGGCCGGGACTTCGCGCACCAGAATCGTCGCCGGGCCAAAACTTTCGATCATCAGGCCAAAGCCTTCCAGATCGTCGCGCCGCGCCATCAGGCGGCTGACATCGGCGGGGTCGAGATCGACGATTTCCGGGATGAGCAGGGTCTGACGCGCCACATTGCCTTCGGCCATCATGGTCTTCATGCGCTCATAGACCAGCCGTTCGTGGGCGGCGTGCTGATCGACGATGATCAGGCCGTCTTTGGTCTGCGCCAGAATGTAGGTCTCGTGCAACTGCGCCCTTGCAGCCCCCAGCGGATAGGACTCAAATTCGGGCGGCAGGGGCTGGCTGAGCGTGCGTAGATCAACCCCCGCTTCGGCCAGGCCGCTGTCCTCCGGCCTCTCCATCGTGGGTGCGGCGGTAACAAGGTCTCTTTCGACTCTGGCCGACGGGGCAAAGGTCAGGTCGGCATTCCACGCCGGCTGATAGTTGGGGTGCGGCTGCTCCGGCGTGGCGAAGGCGCGGGGTTGATAGCCTCCATTCAGGGACAGGGTCGGCTGCATCGGCGCGCGATAGCCCGACGATAGCGGATTGAAGGCGCTGAGCGCCTGATCGGCAACGGTGGTCGCGGCGCGGTGCCCGGCCGAGGCCAGCGCATGTTTCAGCGCGCCGACGATCAGGCCGCGCACCAGATTGGGGTCGCGGAAGCGCACCTCAGCCTTGGCCGGGTGGACGTTGACGTCGATATCCTGCGGGTCGGTCTCGACATAGAGCACCGCCATCGGGTGGCGGTCGCGGGCCAGAAAATCGGCATAGGCCCCGCGCAGCGCCCCGGTCAGCAGCTTGTCGCGTACCGGCCGGCCATTGACGAACAGGTACTGATGCTGGGCATTGCCGCGCGAAAAGGTCGGCAGGCCCGCATAGCCGGTCAGGCGGACGCCTTCGCGCTGCTGATCAATCAGCAGGGCATTGTGGCCGAAATCATCGCCCAAAAGCGCGGCGAGGCGCTTCAGCCGCCCCTCAAACCCCGCCTCTTCGGGGTAGAGGCGCAGGGACCGCTTGCCGTCCAGCGTCAGCGAAAAGCCGACATCCTCGTGCGCCATGGCCTGCCGCTTGACCTCTTCGCTGATGGCCATGTTCTCGGCGCGGTCGGTCTTCATAAACTTCAGGCGCGCCGGGGTGGCGTAAAACAGGTCTTTCAGCTCGACCCGCGTGCCGTGCGGGCGCGAAAAGGCGGCGGGGCGCAGCGGCGACATCGCCCCGGCATCGACCGTAATGGCAATCGCCCCGTCCATGCCCTTGGCACGCGAGGTGATGTCCAGCCGCGCCACCGAGCCCATGGACGGTAGGGCTTCACCGCGAAAGCCGAGCGTCTGGATATGCAGCAAATCCCAGGTGCCGTCGGCCTGCGGTTTGAGCTTGGAAGTGGCGTGGCGTTCGACCGCCAGCGGCAGGTCGTCGGCGTCCATGCCGCGACCATTATCCTCGATCAGGATGCGCGACAGGCCGCCCATATCGGCGAAAATGTCGATCTGCGTCGCGCCGGCGTCGATGGCGTTTTCGACCAGCTCCTTGATGGCCGAAGCCGGACGCTCGACCACCTCGCCGGCGGCGATGCGGTTGATGGTGTCCTGAGGCAGGCGGGAAATATGAGCCATTGACCCAATTTAGGTGAGTCCGGTGACGGGGGCAATGTCGGGAAGGTTTTGGCCACGAAAAACACCAAAATCACGAACGCTGAGCCGTAACGCCGCCCGCGCCCGAAGGCCCTTACGGTTTGTGCGGTAAGACAGGTGAGGGCGCTTCGCGCCGCAAGGTTTGCCACGGATGCACACGGATGGCGGCTTCGCCGCCGACACGGATATCCGTGCCAGACGAACGCCCTTCGTCATCCGTGTCTATCCGTGGTTCAAAAAGAGTCCCGCGCCTGATGTCAGCAAGAGGTGTGAACCACAGATTTCACAGATGGGCGCTGCGCGCCGGGTGAGTGACACGGGCACGGATAATCTGTGAAATCTGTGAAATCTGTGGTTTCTCCTGTTTCTGCATGAGTCGTGACGCCCGTGGGCTTTTAAGGAATGTCTTGCACCGCGGATGGCGGCTTCGCCGCCGACACGGATATCTGTGCCAGACGAACGCCCTTCGTCATCCGTATCTATCCTTGGTTCAAAAGAGTCTCGCTCGCGATGTCAGTAAGAGGTGTGAACCACAGATTTCACAGATTTCACAGATGGGCGCTGCGCGCCGGGTGAGTGACACGGGCACGGATAATCTGTGAAATCTGTGAAATCTGTGGTTTCGATCTTAAGGCATAAATTCAAACGAAAAAGGGCCGCCGTGCGGCAGCCCTTTGAAACTTTGAATGCTTGATGGCTTACAGGCCGGGCAATTTGAAGGACTTTTCCTTCTTTTGCTCTATGGTCACCTTGCCGTTGCCCAGCAACGTCTTGATGCGCGCCGCTTCCGATTCCGGGTCGAGCGCATTGACTTCACCGGCCAGCACCGAGTTGGTCGAAGGCGCCGGTGCCGGGGTCGCGTCCTTTTTCCAGAACAGGATCTTGTCGGCGAAGCTCTCTTCCTTATAGGCCAGATCGCCAAATTCATCGTCCACGACGTAGCGGGCCAGCGGATCAGCCTTATCGGCCCCGGCCTTGGTGGCCAGCACCTTTTCGCCTTCGGAACGGGTGATGGCCTGACGCTGACCCAAAAGGGCCTCACGCGCCGCGCTTTCGGGTTGCAGTTCCTGCGCGCGGGGCTCACCCGGCGCGGGCGGGCGCAGCGCGAAATCCGGCGGCACCACCAAAGGCGCCTTGGTCACGACGCGAAATTCGTCCGGCACGACCTTGTTCAGGCCCAGCGCGCTCTTGGTCGATTCGCACCCCGTCAGACCGACGCCGGCGATCAGCACCAGACCCGCCACTACTTTGACCGACTTCATTCTTCGCTCCGCATTATCCGTGCCCTTTTTCAGAAGGGGCCGGAGAGTGTTACTTGCTTTTCGCCGCCCTGCCAAGGGTCCGCGTTTAACCTTGTTTCGACTCTTCCCGATTGAGGAAGAAGACGTCGATGAACAACAGGGCCACGCCGATATTGATGGCGGCGTCGGCGATGTTGAACACCCACGGAAAACCCAGCCCCGAAAAATCGAGAAAATCGACCACGCCGCCGTAGATGATACGGTCGATGGCGTTGCCGATGGCTCCGCCCGCCACCAGAGCCAGCCCCAGACCGAGGATGCGCCGGTTGGTGCGGCGGACCCAGTCGATCAGGAAGGCCGACACGACCAGCGAAAACAGGGTGAGCAGCCAGCGGCCGATCCCTTCCGAATGGAAGAAACCGAAGCTGACGCCCTTGTTCCACACCATGCTGAACGAGAAGAAGGGCAAAATCTTGACCTGTCCGAGACTGGGCAGTTGCAGACCGTATAAAATCCAGTTCTTGCTGATCTGATCAAGGATCAGGCCGATCAGCCCGATCAGCAGCATCTGCCGCCCCAGCGGCGTGGTGTGCGGCGGGGCGAAGTGGGTTTTGAGTTTGGTGTGAAGGTCAGTCATGATTGGCCGTCGATGCAGAAGATAAGCACCTCCCCTGATGTCAGGGGAGGGTGGATCGGCGCGTGAGCGACGAGACGGGTGGGGTTAATCCCGTCGCATAACCCCCCTCCGGCTAAAGCCGGTATCCCCCCTGATATCAGGGGGGAGGCGGGACGACTAGCCCCCATGCGCGGCGTCCCATTCGGCGACGGCGTCGGCGTCGCGCAAAGAGAGGTCCGGATAGCGCGGGTCCGAGCCCACTTCGGGCAGGATGCGCCACGACCGCTGACACTTGTTACCGTGCGCGATGTGCACCACGACCGACACGTCCTTCACCTCGTTCAGGCGGAAGGCGTCGTCCGGGCCCACCGAGGCCGACAGCACGGCCTGAGACGTGCGGAAGACCTCCGCCGCGTCGATGCCGTCAAAGGCCGCCAGCAGCGGTTCGGAGTCGATAAACACTGTCGGCGCGGCTTCGAGCGCCGAGCCGATCACCTTGTCGCGGCGCTTCTCTTCCAGAGCGGCGGTAACAACCGACAGCACCTCTTCGATCTTGCCCCAGCGCGCGGCTTCGGCGGCATTGTGCCATTCGGCAGGCACGGCGGGCAGGGTGCGATAGAGGTTTTCCGGTGCCTCCGGATAGCGATAGCTCCACGCCTCTTCGGTGGTGAAGGCCATGATGGGCGACAGCCAGGCCGTCAGGCGCTCAAACAGGATGTTGAGCACGGTGCGGCAGGCGCGGCGCTTCACGTCCGATGGCTTGTCGCAATAGAGGCTGTCCTTGCGGATGTCGAAATAGAGCGACGACAGGGTCTGGGACGCGAAATCGGCCACCGGGCGGATGACGCCCGCGAAGTCATAGGCGTCATAGGCGGCGCGCACCCTGGCATCCAGCTCATGCACGTGGTGCAGGATGTAGCGTTCCAGCGACGGCATGTCCTGATAATCGACGGCCTCAGCGTCCGTATAGCCATTGAGCGCCCCCAGCAAATAGCGCAGCGAATTGCGCAGCTTGCGATAGGCGTCCACGGTCGTCTGGATGATCTGCTTGCCGATGCGCAGGTCGTCGGAATAGTCGGACAGCGCGACCCACAGGCGCAGGATTTCGACGCCCGATTCCTTGGCAATGTCCTGCGGGGCGACGACATTGCCCTTGGACTTCGACATCTTCTCGCCCTGTTCGTCGAGGACGAAACCGTGGGTCAGGACGGCCTTATACGGCGCACGGCCGCGCGTGCCGCAGCTTTCCAGCAAGCTTGACTGGAACCAGCCGCGGTGCTGATCCGAGCCTTCGAGATAGAGGTCGGCGGGGCTATGGGTATTGTCGCGGCCTTCCAGCGTAAAGGCGTGGGTCGAACCGGAGTCGAACCACACATCCAGAATGTCCGTGACCTTCTCATAGTCGGCCGGATTGTAGCCGTTGCCCAGAAAATCCTCGTCCGGGCGCGTAAACCAGGCGTCTGCGCCTTCAGACGCGATCAGCTTGATGATGCGATCGTTGACGGCGGGGTCTTTCAGCGGCTCACCGGTCTTTTTATCGACGTACATGGCCAGCGGCGTGCCCCAGTTGCGCTGACGGCTGATCAGCCAGTCCGGGCGGGTTTCGACCATGCTGCCGATACGGTTGCGGCCCTGATCGGGGTAGAAGGCGGTCTCGGAGATGGCTTTTAGAGCTTTGCTTCTTAGCGTATTCAATTGCGCATTAGTGCCGGAAGCTTCTTTTTCCGCGTTTCCAATGAGGTCCATCCGAATGAACCACTGGGGCGTGTTGCGGAAGATGACCGGGGCCTTGGAGCGCCACGAATGCGGATAGGAGTGATCGACGCGACCGCGCGCCAGCAGGTTACCGGCTTCGATCAGCTTTTCCATCACCACCTTGTTGGCGTCGCCGAACTTGCCGGCCTTCTTGCCCTCGGTTTCAAGGACTTTCAGACCCGCAAACAGCGGCACATGCGGGTAGTAGGCTCCGTCCGGATCGACTGTATCGGGGATGGAATCCAGCGAATAGCCGGATTTCAGCCACACCAGATAGTCGTCCGCGCCGTGGCCGGGGGCCGTGTGCACGAAGCCCGTACCGGCGTCATCCGTGACGTGATCGCCCGCCAGCATGGGCACATCGAAACCGTAGCCTTCGTCAAGTGCGGCCAGCGGGTGGGCGAGGGTGAGGCCCTCGCAATCGACATCGGCGTGCACCAAAGTCCATGCGGTGATATTGCCTGCCGTGCGCACGGATTCAGCCAGCTTTTCAGCGACGATCAGGCGATCTCCGACCTTGGCCCACGGCGCGAAACCGAGCGTTTCTTCCGAAGCCACTTCGGTCACTTCATACAGCGAATAGCTGATCTTCGGGTTGAAGCTGACGGCGCGGTTGGCCGGGATGGTCCACGGTGTGGTGGTCCAGATCACGACGGAAGCGTCCCGTAAGTGGGGGTGTTTATCGAGAAGGCTAGGCGCTTTTTCTCCAGTCTTTACGAATGGAGCCAACGGTTTATGTTCTGCGACCGGGAACTTCACCCAGATGGTCGGGCTGACGTGCGGGTGGTATTCGACCTCGGCGTCGGCCAGAGCCGTGCGTTCGACCGGCGACCACATGACGGGCTTTGAGCCGCGATAGAGCTGACCCGACATCAGGAACTTGTGGAACTCAGCCGTGACCTTGGCTTCGGTGTCGAAATCCATGGTGGCGTAGCGCTCATCCCATTCGCCAAGGATACCCAGACGCTTGAACTCTTCGCGCTGCACGCCGATCCATTCGGCGGCGTATTCGCGGCAGGCCTTGCGGAACTCGGCGGCGGGCACCTCGTCCTTCTTGCGGCCCTTGGCGCGGAACTGCTCCTCGATCTTCCATTCGATGGGCAGGCCGTGGCAGTCCCAGCCGGGGACGTAATCGACGTCATAGCCCATCAGGAACTTCGAGCGCACCACGAAGTCCTTGAGGATCTTGTTCAGCGCATGGCCGATATGGATATTGCCATTGGCGTAGGGCGGGCCGTCGTGCAGCACGAACAGGGGGGCGTTTTTGGCCTGACGCGCCTTGCGCACGCTGTGGTACAGGTCGGACTCTTCCCATTTTTTCAGCATTTCGGGCTCGGCCTTGGGCAGGCCGGCGCGCATCGGGAAGGCGGTTTCAGGCAGGAAGACGGTTTCGCGGTAATCGCGTGAAGGGTGTTCGGACATGAATCCTGATATCTCTGGGAGGGGATACGGTCAAATAAGGCGTGGCGATGTACTCCCAGCGCAAGACCCGGTGCGGGTGGCTTACGCTGGGCTTCAAATTCGAAGCTGCGCCCGTATCGTCAACATGGAGGCAGCGTTTATCAGAGGCCGCCGGGATTGCCTAGAGCGGAATGGTTTCTAATGGACATTCCGCTCAAACCGCCGCCCCTGAAATCAGGGGAGGCGCATCTAATCCTGACAAAAACTGTCAGCACGACCTGTAACCTCCCGCTCAGGAGGTGCCCATGCGCAAGGTCGATCTGAAACGCGAGCGCAAGCCGCTCTATACCGCCCCCGCCGGTCAGTTTGTGCTGATCGACGTGCCGCCGCTGCCGTTCCTGATGATTGACGGCCACGGCGACCCCAATGGCGACGGCTTTGCCGAGGCCATGCAGGCGCTGTTTTCGGTGGCCTATGGGCTGAAATTCATGAGCAAGGTCGAATGCGACCTCGATTACAGCGTGCCGCCGATGGAGGGGCTGTGGTGGGCCGATCGTTTCGAGCGCTTCTATGACCGCGACAAAGACCTGTGGTCGTGGCGGATCATGGTGCCGCAGCCGGACGCCATCACGCCGGATATGTTTGCCCGCGCCGTGGTCGGGGCCGGGCGCAAGGGCAAGGGCGGCACAGCTCTGGGGCGCTTACGGCTCGAAACCTGGGCCGAGGGCTTGAGCGTTCAGACCCTGCATGTAGGCTCTTATGACGATGAAGGCCCGCTGATCGCGCGCCTGCATCAATGGATTGCCGACAATGGTCTGAGCGAAACCGGTCATCACCACGAAATCTATCTGTCCGACCCGCGCCGCACCGCGCCCGAAAAGCTCAAGACGATCCTGCGCCAGCCGGTGCAGTATCGCTCACCCCTTGCCGCCTCACCGTTGCCAAGCTAATCAGGAGAGGCAATTCAGGGGAGGGACCCATGCGCAAGGTGGCAATGGTCGGACTGATGGCGCTCGGCCTGACGGCTTGCGGGCAAAAACCCGCTGAGCCGCAGCCATCCGAGGCGGCGAAGCAGACCTTCACCGGCTGCGAATGGCAGGCGGTGCGAGGGCGGCAACTGTCTATGTACGCCTTTGCGTGCCCTAATACGCACATGGTGGCCGACGAGACCCTGCCCGGCTTTGGCGTGGTGGAAAGCGGGCCGGACGATGTCAGCTATTACCGTCCCGTTCTCCGCGCTTTTCCCAAGCCGCCGCAGGCCGCCATTGAGTCTGTCCTGCCGCAAATCCGCAAACTGACGCCACAGGCCGCAACCTGTGTGCTGACCCCGGCGCAGGACCCGACGGCGGAAAAGACGACGCGGGCGCTGTTTGAACTGACCCCGACCGGTGAGGCGCTGAAAGCGTGGGAACAGACGGTCAGGACCGGGGAGGGCGAGGCC
>NZ_JAIWNX010000250.1 GCF_020217185.1 Asticcacaulis sp. | reverse complement strand
CTGCCGTGCGGTCCGATGGGCGTCGGTATAGCCGGATCGCGCGTCTTTGAGGTCTTGCCGGAGGACCCGGCCTATGTCGTCTATATCGACTACGGTTCGGAAATTCAGATTTTCGACACGACGACGCTGCGTCGGGTCAAGAGTGATCAGCCGAAATAGGCTTTTGCCGCCTCGGCATCCCTGGCGATCTGCTCTTTAAGCGCCTCAAACGACGGAAATTTCTGTTCCGGGCGCAGATAGTGCAGCAGTTCGACCTCTACCCCCTGATCGTAGATGTCGTGGTCCAGCCCGAAGATATGCGTCTCGAACCGCTCGCTGAGGCCGCCCACCGTCGGGCGCTTGCCGAAGTTAGTGACGCTGCCCAGCACCCGCCCGTCGCTGAGCCGCGTGCGCGTCACATAGACCCCGTATTTCGGGCGCAGATAGTCGCCAAGCTCGATATTGGCGGTCGGAAAGCCGATCTGACGCCCGATCTGATCGCCGCGCGTCACCACACCGGCAAAGGCCTGCGGACGGCCCAGCACGTGCCCGGCCAGTTGCGCATCACCGGCTTCCAGCGCCTCACGCACGGCCGACGACGACAGCTTGTGCCCCGTCTCATCGGTCTGACACGGCGTGACGGCGGTGGTGAAGCCCATCGCGGCGCCGGCCTCGCTGAGCGTCTGTGCCGAACCGCCGCCCTTGGCGCCATAACGGAAGTCGAAGCCGCAACTGATGTGGCTCAGTTTCAAATGGTCGTGCAGGATGTTCTGCGTAAACGCCTCGGCCGTCAGGGCCGACAGCGTCTCGTCAAAGCGCAGCACAAAGACGTATTCGACGCCCAGCTCGGAGAAGGCGCGCACCTGCTGATCGAGAGTCATCAGGCGAAACGGCGTGACGGGCTTTCCGGCGCGCGTCAGAAAGAAGGCCTGCGGGTGCGGGTCGAAACAGACAACGGTGGAGGGGGCCCCCAGACGGTGCGCGGCGGCGATGGCGTTTTCAATCACCCGCTGATGGCCGCGATGCACGCCGTCAAAGCTGCCTATCGCCGCACAGGCCCCGGTCGGCCACGCCACACCCTGCGCAGGTGTATTGAGCGCCTGCGCGCGCAGGGCCCCGCCGGGTTCGAGCGTCAGAAGAAACGCCTTGGTCGCCATCTGTGTCACGATCAGACCGGCTTGCGCGGGGCGATGACCTCGGCCACACCCTTGGCATAGGTCTTGCCGCCGACGCTGGCAACGGTGGTCAGGGTCACGACGCCGGTCTTGGGCTGGATGTCGGTGACGGTGAGGGTGATGGTCACCACGTCGTCGATCTTGACCGCGCGTTTGAAGTTCAGCGACTGCGACACATAGATGCTGCCGCGTCCGGGCAGGCCCCCGGCGATGGTCGCCGAAATCCACGCATTGAGCAAAGCGCCATGCGCGATGCGGCCCTTGAACGGCGTGGTCGCCGCATAGGCCTCATCGACGTGTACGGGATTGTGGTCCTCCGACACCTCGGCAAAGGCGCGGATGGCGGCGTCGGTGGCGGTGAAGGCGCGCTCCAGCGACTGACCCACGCTCAGGTCTTCGAGATAAACGGTGACAGCATCGGTCATGGATCGGGGTCCGTATTCAGGTTTCGCGCCTGATCTATAGCGGGATGAGTTTAGATGAAAACATCATCCCGCTATAGATTCCTATTTTGTCGCGCAATTTTTCCGAAACGAAGTTCGGCGAAGCCAAAAGTGGTTTCCACTTTGTCGGATTGCGCTTTAGGGCGCTCAGCGGCGTTTGCCAAGACGCCCGGCGCATAATCCTGCCCCCGAAGCCTGCGTAAAACTGTCCCGATTTGGCATTATTTTTTCAAACGCGGTTCATAAAACGCGGGTTTTTCATGGTTAACTATAGTTATATCATTGAATTAAATGAAAAAATTTGAGCGAGGCCTTTAACTCTATTTTATCCGCTTGCTGCCATGATGGGCCAGTCAGATGTGAAGGGCCTGCATAAGGCGGGCCCGAGTTATTAAAGGTGGGCACACTCACATGGCCGTCGATATGTCCATGCAGATCCTGGTGGTTGATGATTACAAGACCATGCTGCGGATCATTTCCAATCTGCTGAAGCAGTTGGGATTCGAGAACATCGAGGAAGCGTCGGATGGCGCGGAAGCCCTCGAAAAGATGAAGAAGACCAGCTACGGTCTGGTCATTTCCGACTGGAACATGGAGCCCATGACCGGCTATGAACTCCTTTTGAAGGTGCGTTCGGACGATTCGCTGAAACGCACGCCCTTCATCATGGTCACGGCTGAATCCAAGACCGAGAACGTGATCGCCGCCAAGAAGGCCGGCGTGAACAACTACATCGTCAAGCCGTTCAATGGCGCGACGCTGAAGCAGAAGATCACCGCCGTTCTCGGCGAGTTCTAAAGCGCCATCCGACAGGGGAGACCCCTTTTCGGAAAAATAGCGCGATAAGACAAAGAGCGTAGATCGAAATGACGACTCTCCTGAAAGTCATTTTGATCCAAGAATTGACCGACTATCAAGCAGGTTAAAATGGGCCAGGTTGCACCCAAACAGGCTGAATCTCCCGCACTGGAGCCCGTTGACGCGGCTCTGGCCGCGGCGATGGAGCCCAAGCTGATCAATTTGATGCAGCAGTCCGAGGCCCTCGTCAGCCTGATGCGTGAGTTCTTCCAGCAGCTCGACAGACGTCGCGCCGAAGAATTCGCCATTATCGCCGGCTATATCGCCAAGGCCAAGGAAGAGATCCGCGAACTGCGTCCGCATGATCTGTCGCAGGAGCGTATCCCGACGGCAGGGGCGGAGCTGGAAGCCATCACCCGCGATACCGAAAACGCTACGCACAATATCATGAACGCCGCTGAGGCGATCATGGGCATGGATGTGTCGGACCCCAAGGCCTACAAGGCGGCGGTGGACGACGAGGTGATGAAGATTTTCGAAGCCTGCTCGTTCCAGGACATTACCGGCCAGCGCGTGTCTAAGGTCGTCAATGTTCTCAAGCAGATCGAGGAGCGCGTCGGCAAGCTGGCGGCTACGCTCGGTGTCGAAGACAAGGATGTCGAGCTGTCCGAGCGTGAAAAGCGCGCCCGTGACCTGCTGCTCAACGGCCCCGCCATCGGGGGTCCGGAAACCCGTCAGGAAGCCATCGACGCCATGTTCGATGAAGCCCCTGCGGCGGCTCCGGAACTGAAGGTGCAGGCCCCCAAGGTCGAAGCGCCCAAAGCCGAGCCCAAACCGGAACCGAAGCCTGAGCCCAAACCGGAACCGGTGGCCAAGGCGGCCCCGGCGCCCACCCCGGCTCCCGCGCCTGTGGCCGCACCTGCGCCCGCCCCGGCGGCAGGCAATTCTCAGGACGATATCGACGCCCTGTTCGATACCCCGGCGGCCAGCAATGAGCCTCAGTCTCAGGATGACATCGACGCCCTGTTCGACATGTCGCCGGAAGAACTGAACAAGACCAATTCGCAGGACGATATCGACGCCCTGTTCGACTGATCCGGATTTTCCCCGATCATCCCCATAACGGACAAGGCCGGCCAACGGCCTGTCCCGCAGGCCTTCATGATGGTGGCCCGTCAGGGCGGAATGACAGACCGTCATTCCGCCCTGACTGTTTTATTGTCGCGCATTTTATTCCGAAACGGAGTTCGGCGAAGCCAAAACCGTTGCACACTTTTCGGAATGCGCTTAAACCCCTTCCGCCCCTATCCGGAAGGGGTTTTTGCTGTGGGATAACACCGGAAGAAAAGAGCCCTTCCCGGCAACAGGGAAGGGCTCTTTTATTAAGATCAGAAAATCAGGCCCTTAACGCCGACAGTTGCTGCGACAGGTCGGTCTGGTCGCGGCTGTCGATCGAGGTGCAGATCTGCTTCACATCGACATAGCTAAACGGTTTGGGCAGCAGATAGTCGGCCTGTTCGCGGCGCGCCTTGTTGAGCATGGTGCGGATCATCACCGGGTCATTGCGCTGACCGGCAGACATGATGCCGATGGGGGTGCCGGGAGCGCGCTCACGCAACTCCGCCATGTGGTCCAGCACATTGTCTTCGCCCAGAAAAATATCAGCAAGAATGAGGTAGAAGCGCGTGACATCAAGCTGTGCGCGGGCTTCGGTCAGCGAACTGGCCGTGACCACTTCGCAACCCTGCTGCGCGAACATGCGGGCGATGATACGCGCCTGCGTGGCGCTGTCTTCGATGATCAGGACGGTACGCGACACGGCGCCACCCCACGAGTGTTTATGACATCCTTATTTTGGATGCGACCTGTTGACAAAACATTACTGGGGAACGCGACCTGACGTTGTTATTTACCACGCCAGAGCGGGGGAAACGTAACGGGCGCTGGCCTTTTCGCTTTCCAGCACCTTGACCAGCAGTTGCGCATCGAGTTGGCCCTCGGCATTGGTGGCCTCAAGGGCGTGGATGCCCGCCGCGATAAAGACGAGGTCGAGCCCCTGACCATTGGCCCCCAGCACGTCGGTGGGCAGGCCGTCGCCGATGGCGAGGATGCGCGATCTATCCACCGCGCGCCCGGCAACGGTGTTCAGGGCCTGATAGCAGAGGTCGTAGATGGGGGCGTAGGGCTTGCCCGCCATGATCACTTCGCCGCCAAAGGCCATATAGATGTCGGCCAGAGTCCCGGCGCAGTAGATGATCTGATCCCCGCGCTGCACGATGCGGTCAGGATTGGCGCAGATCATGGGAATGCCGCGCTGCGCGGCGGCTTTCAGGTCGGGATGGTACTGCTCCAGCGTGTCATTCTCATCGTCAAACAGGCCGGTGCAGGAGATAAAAGCCGCCGTGTCCGGCGTACCGCTCAGATCGACGCCCAGGCCCTCATACAGCGGTGCGTCGCGCTCCGGCCCGATGACCCAGGCCGACCCTTTTGGCGCATAGTCTTTCAGGAAGGTGCGCGTGGCATCGCCCGAGGAGACGATGGCCGAAAAGGCATCGTCATAGACACCCAGATCGGCCAGTTGCGCCTTCAGCCCGTCCTGCGGGCGCGGCGAGTTGGAAATCAGCACCACGGGCCCGCGCTCGGCCTTAAAGCGGCGCAGGGCGTCATAGGCCTCCGGAAAATGCCGCTTGCCGTTATGGATGACGCCCCAGATGTCGCAGAAAACCGCGTCATAGTCAGCGGCGATGTCGGACAGATGGGTCAGCAGATGCGGGGCGGTCATGGCGGGCCTTTCGTTGAGAACGGCCTTCATAGCGCGTGTGGCCAATGGGGCAAGCGTTCAGTCGCTATACTACGACTGAAAGCCACGGATTAAACACTGGTACGCGGGATTTTTCATAGTCCTGTGTATCGCGGGTGACGAGGGTCAGGCCGTGACATAGGGCGGCGGCACCAATGATCAGATCAGGCTGTGAGAAGGTATGACCCTCACTTTGAACACAGCTTCTTATCGAGCGCTTTCACAAGCGGTTCGCGGGCTTTGTGATGTTTGAATACGGAAGGTATGTGCAGCAGGAAACGCGAATATCCATCCTGATGCACGGATCGCGTTTCTGAATCAATGAAGTTACGCAAGGCCATAGCGCTATCGCGATCATAGGCCCACAGATTGTGCCCTCGGTAAGAGATCAGGAAATACAGATCATCGGGCCAGTTCAGGCGGTGTTTGGATCTGAAGTGGCAGGCCGAGCACCGAACCGAACCCATGCCGCTTCCAGGGCTGCTGCGCCAATAATGGCTTTGCGCCCAGAATTGAGGTTCATATCCGTCTGGCAGGTCGTGAATGCCACTTTGCAGGGGACCATGCAGCCCCGGATAATATAAGGCGGCGTGCCATTTATGGCCGCAACCGTCTATATACTGACGATAGTCAAACGCTTTATTGGCTTTAAAGTAGGCGATGTGTTCGCGGCGCTCTATCCTGCGATAGGTCGCAAACTCAAACTCTGCCTGATTTCGGCATATCGGGCAGTGAATGGCGAGCGGATGTGGGACGGGGTTCCATTCGTATAGTCTCGTCATAACAAGACTTCGATCTTAAGCCCGGCGGCGTTGCGGAGGCAGGGTCGATTTGATGAAGCCCGCCGGGGGGGCGGTTTCCAGCAGCACCTGCTCCTTAATGGCGCGCGGTTCGCCGAACAGGTGGCCCTGCGCGTAGGCGACCTCGATTTCAAGGATATCCACCACCTGACGCTCGTTCTCGACCTTTTCGGCAATGACGTCGATGCCGTAGCGCGCCAGCAGGTTGGCGTAGTCGCCCGCGTGGATGTCCTTGAGGAAACGCAGGGCCGGCTTGCCGTCAATGTTCATCAGTTGATCGAGCAGGACATTGGCCCCGATCTTCACATAGCGGACGTCCGAGCGTTGCAGGTCGGTCAGGTCAAGGTCGATCGAGGTGATCTTGTCCAGCGAGAATTTGAAGCCCATATCGGCCAGCCGCGCCATGTGGCGGGCTTCCATGGCGCCGCGCGCCGCGTAGGCATCCTGCCCCAGCTCGAAGATAACCGAATCGGCCAGATCGCGGTTTTCGTTGAGGAATTCAAGGAACTGCGGGAAGAAGACCTCATCACGCAGCGAGGTCAGCGAAATGTTGCAGAATATGCCGATGCGACGGTCCTGCTTGGCCAGACGGCGCACGATCTGCACGCAACGGAACAGGAGCAGGTTGTCGATGGAGGGCACCAGACCTTCGGGTTCGGCCACCGACAGATATTCGGCGGGCATCAGCACGCGCCCGGTGGCGTCGCGCAGGCGCGAAAAGCTTTCGTAATAGATGGTCTTGCGCTGCGGCAGGGAGACGACCGGTTGCAGATAGAGGTCCACGCGGTTTTCGATCAGGGCCTGACGCACGGTTTCAATCAGCGCCATCGCCTGCTGCTCCTGACGCGACAGAGGGGCGGGGGCCGCGACCTGCGCCGGCCCGGCCTTCCAGTCGGACAGGCGCTCCTCGATGCTTTCGCCCAGCTTGAGCACCAGGTTTTCCAGCATCTTGACCTCGGTGGTCAGCTCATCCGTGCGGCCGACGCGCTGATGCTGCATCTGATCGGCCAGCTCAACCATGTCTTTCTGAGTGACATCAATGGCTTCGACCATCAGGCGGTGGGCGTCGCGCACCAGATCAATCTCTTTGGACAGGCGGCGTTCGGACAGATACTGATTGACGAAATTATGGATGGCGAAACACACGGCCATCGTCGCCAGCGCCGCCGCGATGCACGCGCCGGTGTCCGACCCGCCCGTATAGAGGGCCATAGCCGCGCCTAGGGACAGGAACAGATAGGTTCCCATCAGCAATATGGAGGTCAGTCTTCCCATCGGGGGTCCCTGTCGAACAGCCGCGCCGAATCGCGCCAAAGGCGACTATGCGGCGATTTGGGGACTAAGCCAAGCGCGCGTTAATATTTATGAACAACTGGTTAAGCGCATTCCAAAACGTGTGCAGCCGTTTTGGATTCAAATACGCGATAGGTTCAAGCCAGAAGCCCGTCGCTGGCGCGGCGCAGGGGGCCATTATAGGGCTGATCGGTCTTGCGACGGCGGTCGGGGCCAAAATAGCTGGCGCAGCGGATATAGGGGCGCGGGCGCATCACCACGGCGTCGAGACGGCTCAAAAGGGCGCGCGCGGTGAGCGGCTTGGCCACGAACTCATTGACGCCGGCATCGCGCGCTTCGACCACGCGTGAGCGTTCGGAATGGCCGGTGATCATCACCACGGGCAGGTAGGGATTGATCGAGTCGCTGGCCGTGCGCAGCATCCGCGTGAATTCGACCCCGTCGATGGGGTACATGTTGAAATCGACCAGGGCGATATCGGCGGGAAACTGCCGCAGCAGGTCGAAGGCCTCGGCCCCATCGCGCGCTTCGCGCACGTCACGGATGCCCGACCCCTTAAGGATGGCCAGAACAATGGAACGCATGTGCTGATTGTCCTCAACCAGCAGAATTTTCAGGGCACCGTAATCTGCCATATCCCCCAAAGTCCGGATAACGCTCTGCCTGTGGTGTTATGTAAAGGCGGCGTTGTTTTTGCAAACCTGTGACAAAGAGTAGCGCTGTTACGATGAAGGCGCAGCGAGATCAAGCCCAAATAAGCATCCGATTTTGAGGCAGAGGGCGCGAGGCGGCGAAATGTCGCAAGCGATTTGAAAATCAATAATATTATTATACGATAAACGATCTGACGTATGGTAATATATACCCTTTTATGACGCGCCGGATGCAACCCACAACGAGGGGTCGAGCGCGCGGTCGCGCCACTTCAGACGCCAGCACAGATGCGGCCCTGTGGCGCGCCCCTTTTGCCCCACCTGACCGATAATCTGCCCCTTTGTCACCAGATCCCCTGCTTTTACGGTCAGGGTGGACAGGTGCAGATACATGCTGATCAGGCCCTGCCCATGGTCGAGCAGAATCAGGCCGCCTTCGAAGTGCAGGTCGGGTTCGGCCAGCGCCACGCGCGCCGTTTGCGGGGCATAGACGGGCTTGCCTCCGGGGGCAGCCATGTCAAAGCCATAGTGTGGGCTTTTGGGTTCGCCATTGAGGACGCGCTGATTGCCGAAGCGCCCGGAATTGACAAACCGGCGCAAGGGCCACTGAAACGGCTGAGTGAACCACGCGGCGTCTTCGCGGCTGGCGAAGCCGGTGTTTTTGAGGTCACGCTCTCTGGCGATGCGCGCCAGAAGCGCCGGGTCCGAAGGACTGACCTGATCGGGGGGCAGACCGTCGATGCGCTGAATGTCATAGGGGGTGCGCAGGATTTCAAAATCCATGATCGGGCCGGACCCGATGACCAGCCGCGCCAGGGGCGGCGCATCGCGGTCAAAGCCGATGACGAAATCACCCTGCGCCGAGGTCAGACCGCGCGCCGTGCCGTCAACACTGATCTCCTGACGCGGTTCGGCGCGGCCCATGGCAAAGCCGCCCTGCACAAACTTGCCTGTAAGATTATAGGGACCGCTTTTCAGGGTGCGCGCCCACACCGAACCGTAGGGCCGCGGATCGGCGTTCAGAAGACCGGGCGTGACGCTACCGGCAAGGCCCAGCGCAAGCCCGCCCCCCAGAATGTCTCTCCGCTTCATTGTGCCTTGTCGCGCATCTGGATCCGAAAAGTGCGTCCCACTTTTCGGGATGCGCTTTAACGCCCGTTCAGAGTTTTCCATCTGGCCGTGGCCTCTTCCGGCCCGGCATAGGCCTCCTGCGTGCGGGGGTTCCAGTAGCGCAGGGCCTCCAGCGGTATCTGCTTGCCCGACACGGCGCAGATCACGAACTTGCCCGGACGCATGACGGCGTATTCACCGTCTCCGTAATGGAGGATGGCCTGGTCGGGGAGGGGCGGCTTGGAATGCATGTTCATGCACCCAAGATAGGCCCGACCACGGTGGGGCGCAAGATTAAAACAGGCTGCCCTGTTCCGGTTTGGGGGGCGCGGGGCGGGGTTTCGGAGTGGGTTTGGACGGCGGGGCTGAGGAGCCGTCGCTGGCCACGACGCTGAGCGTGCGGTCGCCCTTGAAGGTCAGAGTCAGGGCTTCGCCGGCGCTTACGCCATCGGGTGAGGTGACGAGGTGGCCATCGGCGCGGCTGACGCGGGCGAAACCGAGGTTCAGCGGCCGGTCGGGGTCAAGGCTGAGGCGCAGCTGATCGAGCCGGTGCAGGCGTTCGGATTTCTGGCTGAGAAGGCGGTCGAACGCGGCGGCCAGACGTTGCTCCAACTCAGGCAACCGGGCGCGGCGCGCACTGTCGTCGAGGCGGCGGTTGAGGGCCGCGTCGAAACGCTGGCTCAGGCGGCTGAGGGCTTCGCGCTTCAGATCGAGCGGACGCAGGGTCAGGGCCGGGGTCAGGCGCGCCGACAGGCGGGTAAATTCAACCCTTTGCCGCTCCACGCCGCGCGTCAGGGCCGCCGTGGCGCGTTCGGACAGTTGCGTCACGCGCTCGGCCTTGAGCTGGCGCGGGCGCTCCAGCAGGGCGGGCGAAAAGCGCGCCGCCGTGCGGGCAAAGGCCGTGTCGTGGGCATTGAGATTGCGCAACAGCCCACCGCCCAGCCGGTGC
>NZ_JAIWNX010000249.1 GCF_020217185.1 Asticcacaulis sp. | reverse complement strand
GCCGCGTAGTCGAGGCTCTGTTGCGCGGCGTCGATCAGGTCCTGCGGCCTGGGCAGGGCGCGCCCCAGAAGGGCCAAGCGCTCACGCCGGTTGCGCAGGGCCTGATCAAAACTGCCCAGACGGCGGCGCTCCAGATCGAGCACAAAGCCGCGCAGTTCGCTCAGGACAGGCGTCGCCATTTCCGCCGCCCCGGTAGGGGTAGGGGCGCGGCGATCCGACACAAAGTCGATCAGGGTGGTGTCGGTTTCGTGCCCGACGGCGGAAATCACGGGAAGGGTGCAGGCGGCGACGGCGCGCGCCAGCCCTTCGTCGTTGAAGGCCCACAGGTCTTCGACCGAGCCGCCGCCGCGCGCCACGATCAGCACGTCCGGACGCGGCACAGCCCCCGATTGAAAGCCGTTCAGCGCCTGAATGATCTGCGGCGGGGCGGCGTCGCCCTGCACAATGACGGGCCAGACGATGACGCGGCAGGGCCAGCGGTCGCGGATGCGGTGCAGGATGTCGCGGATGACCGCCCCGGTGGGCGAGGTGATGACGCCGATGGTTTTCGGCGCGAAGGGCAGGCGTTTTTTGCGTTCCGCTGCAAACAGCCCCTCGCCGTGCAGTTTCGCCTTGGTGCGCTCAAGCTGCGCCAGAAGCGCGCCGATCCCGGCGGCCTCCAGGCTCTCGATCACGATCTGATACTTGGACGAGGCGGGGAAGGTGGTCAGCTTACCCGTGACGATAACCTCAAGCCCGGCCTGCGGCTGTGCCTTGAGGCGGCTGACATTGCCCTTCCAGATGACGCCGTCAATGGCGGCGCGGTCGTCCTTCAGAGTCAGATAGACGTGGCCGGAGGTATGCCGCGTGACCTTGGAGATTTCGCCGCGCAGCCGCACATGGTCATAAGCGCTTTCAATCGTGCGTTTGAGCGCGCCGGCCAGTTCGGATACCGACCACGGCGGGCTGTTGGACTGCGAATCAACGGGACTGAGCAGGTCATCGGACATGTCATCCGTTTACCTCTGACGCGTAAAACTGTCACGTGACGAAATGACCGGTTGCGCGCGTGGAAATAACGTTGTTTTCTTCATTTTGTGCTAAACTAGAGCGATAAAAAGAGGAAGGCACCTGATGATCACCGAACCAGACGCCCCGGTTTCCGAGGTCCAGCGGCGGGAGGCTCAGCGCCTGAACGCCCTGCGCACTCTGGAGATTCTCGACAGCGAGGCCGAGCCCGAATTTGATCAGGTCACCCGACTGGCGGCGGATGTGTTTGACGCCCCCATGGCGGCGATCTCGCTGATCGACGCGATTCGCCAGTGGTTTAAATCGAGCGTCGGCCTGTCGGTTTGTGAAACGCCGCGCGAACAGGCCTTTTGTGACTATACCATCTGCCGCGATGAGGTGATGGTGGTACTGGACGCCACCAGGGACTCGCGCTTTGCCAATAACCCCATGGTGTTGGGGGAGGCGCATATCCGCTTCTATGCCGGGGCGCCGATCCGCTTCGGAGAGGTGCTGGTCGGCTCCCTGTGCGTCATCGACACCGAACCGCGCGCCGAATTCAGCGCCCGCGATCAGGCGCGTCTGACGACGCTGGCCGCCACGGTGTCGTCGCTGATGACCCTGCGCAAGGATGCCCAGATGCAGAAGGCGATTGTGCGCCGCTGCAACGAAAATCAGAAGAAGCTGGAGATGATGGAGGCGGTGGCCGGGGTCGGCTACTGGCACGTCGATCTGGAAAATCAGACGGTCGAGTGGTCGCAGGGCGTGTACCGCATCCACGGCCTGACGCCGCAAATCTTCCACCCCAACCTGACCAATGCGCTGGAATGCTACCATCCCGACGACCGTCAGCGCGTGAGCGACTGCGTGAAGGCCGCCGCCTCTTGCGGCGAGGGCTATAGCTTCGAAGCGCGGCTGGTGCGCGCCGATGGCGACATCCGCACGGTTTTCAGTCAGGGCTCGGTCGAATGCGACGAGGCAGGGCAGCCCCTGTCGCTGTTCGGCGTGCTTCAGGACGTGACGGGGCGCAAATCTATAGCGGCGTGAGCTTGTACAGGACGCTGGCGTGGCCACGCAGTTCCAGCGAAATCTCTTCGTCCGCCGTTGAGACCGCCCCGGTCCACAGATTGTGCACGCGGGCTTTTTCGGGCGCATTGATGGCTTTCAGCGCTTGAGTCACCACTTGCGGGTGGTCGCCGATATTGAAGATAGCCAGATAGCGTGCTTTTCCGTCGGCAGTTTGCGCCGTCCACACCACCTGCGCGCCGTCATTGGAGACGGGGACGTTGTTCACACTGTCCTGATTGAGCGCGATGACCTCCTTATTGGTCAGGAGTTTCAGCGTTGCCTCATCGAGTGCGCGCAGGTCGCCGCCCATGATCAGGGGCGAGCGCGCGATCGACCACAGGGTCATCAGGGTCTGCTGCTCATCCGGCGTAAATTTCGTCTTGCGCTGCCCCAGCGCCAGCAGGCCCAGCGGCAGCATGTCGGCATCGGGCCACGCCCCCGGACGACGATAGGGGCTCCAGTCGGCCAGCCGCTTGAACTGCGCCTTCAGCATGTCCCAGCTATCCCAGAAGTCGTCGGAAATACGCCACATCTGGGCATTGTTCTGCGCGTGGACGGCCCATTTGAGGTCCGTTTCACCGGGCGACAGGCTAAGCACGATCGGGCGGCCGGACGCGGCGATGGCGGCCTGAGCCCCCTCGATTTCCGGCCAGTTGATGTCATAGGGGCGGCTCATATCGTCCATCTTGACGAAATCCACGCCCCAGTCGGCAAACAGCTTAAACACCGAGTTATAATAGGCCTGTGCCCCCGGCTTCGACATATCGACGCCGTACATGTCGGTGTTCCAGGTGCAGACGGAGTTGGGGTTGGCCACGTCGCGCGCCGTAAATTTGGTGCCCAGAACCGGCAGGTTCTTCTCATAAGCCAGACGCGGAATACCGCGCATCAGATGCACGCCGAACTTCAGGCCCAGAGCGTGCACCTTGTCGGCCAGCGGCTTGAACCCCGCCCCGTTGGCGGCCGACGGGAAGCGGTTGGGTGCGGGCAGCAGGCGGCCATAGCCATCCATGGCCAGCTCCGCCCCGTGGCGGTATTCATAGCCCGTGGCATTGGGCTCATACCATTGAATATCCACGGTAAACACGTCATAGCCGGCGGGTAACAGCTTGTCGGCCATGATCTTCGCCGTCTCCAGCGCCTGCGCCTCGGTCAGGGTGGTGGCAAAGCTGTTCCAGCTATTCCAGCCCATAGGCGGCTTGGGGGCACGTAGCGTCGGTGACTTCGGCTGCGTCGCCGCGACGGCGGGGACAGTGGCGGCCCCGATCAGGGCCGGGGCGGCAAACAGGGCGCGACGGTTCAGCGTGGACATGGCGGGTTCCTCTCTTATTTGTCAGACTATATGAGAAGTGACTCGCGGCTGTCCAGACTCTTTTCCACGCTCCGTATCGAAGCGGACCACCGGGCCAGATTGGGGCCAGACATTGGCAAACGCTGATTTTTCCGCTTGACCCACGGGCCGTCCTGTCGGAAGTCACCCCCATGAACATCCTGCTGATCGGTTCGGGCGGCCGTGAACACGCCCTCGCGTGGAAAATCCGGCAGTCGCCGCGCGTGGCGCGTCTGGCCATTGCGCCGGGCAATCCCGGCATGGCGGCGCTGGGTGAGGTGCACGACATTAAGGTCACTGATGTGGCCGGCCTGACGAAGCTTGCGGTCGAAATGCAGGCCGATCTGGTCGTGGTGGGGCCGGAGGCGGCGCTGGCCGAAGGCATTGCTGATGCCTTAAAGCGCGTGGGTATTCCCTGTTTCGGGCCGACTCAAAAGGCGGCGCAGCTCGAATCCTCCAAGGCCTTCACCAAGGATTTCTGCAAGCGTCACAATATCCCCACCGCGGCCTACGAGACCTTCACGGACCTCGATGCCGCCAAGGCCTATCTGAAGACCCAGAGCGCGCCCTATATCATCAAGGCCGACGGTCTGGCGGCCGGTAAGGGCGTGGCGATTTCGCCCGACCTGCCCGACGCCTATGCCGAGTTGGAGGCCATGTTCGGCGGCCGCTACGGCGCGGCGTCGCAAACCGTGGTCATCGAAGAATTCATGGCGGGCGAAGAGGCCTCGGTCTTCGCCATTGCCGATGGCGAAACGGCGATCCTGTTCGGCTATGCGCAGGACCACAAGCGCGCCTTTGACGGCGACGCCGGGCCCAATACGGGCGGTATGGGCACCTATAGCCCGGCGCCGGTGGTCACTCAGGATATTCTCGACATTACCGAGCGTGAGATTCTGGCTCCCACCATGGCGGGCATGAAGGCCGAAGAGAACGCCTATACGGGCGTGCTCTACGCGGGTCTGATGATCGAAAATGGCCGGCCGCGTCTGGTCGAATACAATGCCCGCTTCGGCGATCCGGAATGTCAGGTGCTGATGCTGCGCCTCAAAAGCGATCTGGTGCCCTATCTGCTGGCCGCCGCGACGGGCCGCCTGAAGGACATGCCCGCGCCGGAATGGTACGAAGACGCCGCCGTCTGCGTCGTCTATGCCGCCAATGGCTATCCGGACAGCCCCGTCGGCGGCTCGATCATCCGAGGGGCCGAGCAGGACTTTGGCCCGCATGTCAGCGTCTTCCACGCTGGAACCAAACGGCTGGACGACGGGCGTCTGGCGGCCGCCGGCGGGCGCGTGCTCAATATCTGCGCCCGTGGGGCGACGATTCAGGAAGCCCGCGACGCCGCCTATGACGCCATTGCCAAGATCGACTGGCCGATGGGGTTCTATCGCTCGGACATCGGCTGGCGCGCACTCTGAACGGCGGTCTTTGGCCGACGCACGCATCGACTCAAATCTCGCCATTCAGGAGTCGGCGATCAGACCCTCACAACTCCTTGCGCACGCGGATAAACAGCCACGGCTTTGAGCGGTTGCGCGTCAGTTCCAGCGCCCGCACCGTACCCGTGGCACGGTCGCCGTCATAGCGCACGCGGTCGTAGTCATAGACGCGGCCCGGCAGGTTGTTCAGCTCAACGCGCCACAACAGCTTTGGGGTGGGCTTATACTCGGCAAACAGGTTCAGCTTGGCGCTGCCGCGCGCGTAGGAGATTTCCGAGGCGCGATAGACCTTTTCGTCATAGCCGTTCCACACCGAAAAGCCCCATTGGGTGCGCCGCACCGGCAGGTCCTGCGAAAACTCCAGCAACCAGTCGGTTTCGGTCTGGCGCGACAGTCGGCGCTTTTCCTTCGTCACTGGGTCGGTCACTTCCGACAGGAAGACGCTGCCGTTGAATTTCAGCAGGCCGCCGGGGATGCGAAAACGATCCATGGGCAGGGTCAGGGTGGCCCCGATCTCTTCGGCCGTGCCGTCGCCGATATTGCCCTTGGCGTCGAAGACGCTGCCGTCGGTGGCGACGATGGGCACGCGGTCGATGACGTCCGACACGTCCTTATGGATGTATTTCAGCACCAGCGCGCCTTTGTCCCCAAAGCGGTAGCTGGCGTTCAGTTCCGTTTCCCAGCGCTTGTCAGGCTCAAGGCTGACATTGCCGGCCTTGACGGTCGAGTCCATCAGGTCGATCGAAGAGACAAAATCATCGAAATCGAGCTGACCCAGAACGCGCTCAACGCGCAGCAGATATTGCCACGGCCCCTTCGGTGACCACGTCACCTGCACCTTGGGCTTGGCGTAGCCAAAGCGCTTTTCGTCCGGGCGTTCGCTGGTTTGCGACAGGGTGGACCATTCGTATTTCAGGCCCGTTTCGACACTGAGCGCCGGGGTGGCGCGCCAGGTGGCCAGAAACGAGGCTTCGGTGCGGTCTTCCTCGACCTTGACGCGCGAGGCGGGCAGATCGACCGCCGCGCCATTGACCGTCAGGCCCGTGTCGCTGTCGCGCGAATTATAGGCCTTTTCCAGCCCGACCTCATAGGTCAGGCGCTCGCTGCGCGTCCAGATCAGTTGCCCGGAGACGATGTTTTCCTTTTCGACCGAATCTTCACGAAAGCGCGTCTCTTCCGACGGACTGATATAGAGGTCATCGCCCTCTTCGTGCGTATATTTCGACAGGCCATTCAGTTTCAGCGTAAACACCTTGCCCAGCGGGCGGACGTACTGAAACCCGCCCTCGCGCAGGTCTTCGCTATAGTCGAGATTTTCCACCGCCGTGGTGTCGGTGATGAAACGGTAATTGCCGGTATAGGTGTCGGGCGTCCACTTGCCATTGACGGTCAGCTTGCCGCCCCACAAAGGATGCGAGGCGATGGCGTTCAGTTCCACGCCCTTGCCGCCCGCTTCGCTGAGGATTTGGGTGCGGCGAGGGGGGCTGCCGTTGGTCGGATAGACGGTCTTGTCGCCGGGGCTGGCCTCTTCGTCGAAGCTGTTGAAGACGGTGGCCGACAGCTCCAGCGTCTTGTCCCCGGCATTGCGGCTATAGGTGATGCGCCCCGTCGGCTTGACCCAGCCATTGCTCAGGAAGCGCGCATTGGCGATGACGGTCAGGGTCGGCTTTGCCGAGGCCTTGCGGATGATATTGACCACCTGCGTCTGACCCTGCATGTCGATGCCTTCGGCGCCGCCGATGATCAGGTCGATGCGTTCCACCGTGCCCGCCGGGATGCGGTTGAGGATGTCGTTCAGGCTGTCGCTCTTGCTGGTCGGGCGCTGGCCGTCGATCAGCACATTGCCCGCCGCCGCTGCAAAGCCGCGCACCTGATCGACGTTTTTCAGCGTAAAGCCCGGCACGCGGTTGACCATGTCCAGCGCCGACTGCACCTGAAAGGTGCTGAAAAAGGCCTGATCATAGGGGATGACCTGACGCGAGGCAGGGGCGTCGGTGGTCTGAGCCTGTGCAATGACCGGCAGGCCGCACACAAGGGCGGCGGCGCACATCAGGGCCTTGGGGAAGGGCATGAACATCCTGTCGGAAAGAGGGCGAAAACCTATCGCAACTGAAACCTCTTTCTCACAGGGCGGCGCGCGGCCCAAGTGAACGATTTGTCATTAATTTTCGCCGATCTGTGTCCCCGGCATCCGCGCGGTCAGGGCGCGCATGAAGCCCGCCTGATCGTCAAAGCGCGCCGTAATGGGCAGGAAGGCGATCTTTTCCCGCCATGCCGGGCTGAGCTTTACCCAGTCCTTTTCCGTGGTGATCAAGGTCGCGTCGCGGGCCTGCGCCTGCGTTTCCAGTGCGTTCAGATCGGCCTCGCTCAGCGGCTCATGGTCGGCATAGGCGTGGAAATCGGCCACCGCATAGCCGAGCCCCTCCAGCGTGGCGCGGAACTTCCACGGCTTGGCGATGCCGGCAAAGGCCACCACCTTGCCCGGTTCGCCCGCAGGCATCGGGATCAGGCGTGCCGCAAACACCGGCAGGTCACCAAACAGGCGCAACAGCTTCTGATCGACGACGGATTTCTCATCCGGCAGCCACAGGACGACGATATCGGCGCGTTTCAAGGCGATGGCCAGAGGTTCCCGCATCGGCCCCATCGGGAAGACAGACCCGTCACCAAACGGCCAGCCGTCATTCGTGGTGTCGCCATCGACGACCAGCAGGTGAATATCCTTGGCGATCTTCACATTCTGATGCGCGTCGTCGGCAATGGCGATTTCAAAACCCTCGCCTTCGATCAGGCGCAGGCCTTCGGCGCGGTCACGCGCAATCACCATGTCGTAGTCGCGCGCCAGCATCAGGGCCTCATCGCCCACCTCGGCAGCGCTGTGGACGGTAGGATCGACCCTGACCGGGCCGCTCAGCGACCCGCCATAGCCGCGCGACAGGCCGCTGGCCCTGTGGCCGAGTTTTTTGAGGCGGCGCAGCAGTTCGCGCTCGATCGGCGTCTTGCCCGACCCGCCCAGCGTCGCATTACCGACCGAGATGACGCAGACGGGCGAGCGATAGGGTTTGGCCGTCAGGAAGCGCGTGATCGTCACCGCCTCCCATATCCACGCCAGCGGGGCCAAGGCGTAGCGGGTAACCGGCGCACCCTTCGCTTCGCGCTTATACCACCAGTCGGGGGTCTTTAATCGGCGGGCTTTAAGCGGCATCCGCCGCCTCATGGCTTTTGTCGTCCGGGGTGGGGGTGTTACCGGGCAGGAAGGGTTTGAGGTGCGCCATGACGGTATCGAGCGTCCCGGCCTCACGCTGCGCCAGCGCCTGAGCGATACGGTGCGCATCAAGCAGGGCCGCCGGATTGTCGATCAGCCCCTGCGCCAGAAAGCCCAACTCCTGCCGCCCGCTGACGCGGAAGGCGGCCCCGGCGTCGAACATCTGCTGATAGACGGCGTCCCAGTTATAGAGGTCCGGGCCGGTGATCACGGCCTTGCCCAGCCGCGCGGCCTCCAGCGGATTGTGGCCGCCGATCTTTTCGGAGAAGCTTCCTGCCATGATGACCATGTCCGCCAGCCGGAAAAACACGCCCAGTTCGCCGAGCGTGTCGGCCAGATAAATATGCGTCTCTGTGGTCGGGCTGTCCAGTTTTGATCTTTGGCTGACACGAAAACCGAGGGCTTCCAGATCAAGCCGGATGGCTTCGGCGCGCACTGGGTGGCGCGGCGCGATGATCAGCAGCGCCCCCGTCTGGCGCAGGATGTCTTCCAGCGCTGTGGCGATATAGGCCTCTTCGGTGGGGTGGGTGCTGGCGGCCAGTATGACCGTGCGCCCGGCGAACAGGGCCTCCAGCGCCTCGCGCTTGTGGGCGTCATCGGGCAGGGGCGCGCCGATGGTCTTCAGATTGGCTAGGGGTCCCATCTGCTCGGCCTCGGCCCCAAGCATGTCTCTCAACCGTTGATCAGAGCCGCTGTCCTGCGGCAGGATGAGGGCAAAGCCCTTCAGCAGGCTCTGCATCGAACGGCGGATGTTTTGCCAGCCCTGATGCGTTTTGGCGGTGATGCGCGCACTGATCAGCAGGCGGGTGATGCCGCGCTGATCGAGTCCCCTCAGCAGGTTCGGCCACAGGTCGCTTTCGATAAAGACGGCCAGATCGGGGTGCCAGTGGTCGAGGAACTTCGTCACCGCCTGCGGCGTATCGAGCGGCGCGTACTGATGCACGGCGCGCTCCGGCAGGCGCTGCGACAGGATTTCCGCCGAGGTGGTGGTGGCGGTGGTGACGAGAATGTGCAGGTCCGGGTGGTCGTTCAACAGTTGATTAATGACCGGCAGGGCCGACAGGCTTTCGCCGACGCTGACGCCGTGCAGCCAGATCAGCGGCCCCTCCGGGCGCGGCTTCCCGGCGATACCCAGCCGCTCATTGAGGCGCGCCGGGTCTTCCTTGTTGCGCGCCGCGCGGTGCCACAACAGGTTGGGCGCGATGGCGTGAAAGGCCTGCATGGCGGCGGCGTAGAGGCGGAGCATCAGGGTCATGCGGCCCCCGAAGCGGCACCGGTCAGGGCATCGGCGCGGTCAGTGAGGGCGCTTAAGCGCTCGCCCAGTTCGACCCGGCGCGCCTCAAGCTGGGCTTCATCGGCATCGGGCGCGATGGGCGGATGCACCTCCCACAGCATGGCCCCTACGGCGAAGGGCAGGGGGATGCGCTGACGATCCCAGCTATTCAGCGACAGGTAACGTGACGACGACTGCCCGATCAGGATGATGGGCGCGCCGGACATCTGCGACAGTTTCAGCGACCCCTCGGTCATGTCGCGCGCCGGGCCCCGTGGGCCGTCAGGCGTCAGGGCCACGGCATTGCCGGCGCGTATCCAGCGCAGCATGTCGCGGAAGGCCTGCGCACCGCCCTTTTGCTTGGTGGGGTCTGTCTTCTTGGCGGCCGATCCGCGGATAATGTGATAGCCGAAGAGTGTGTTGGTACGGACTGAAAAATCACCACTTTTCGACAAAGAGACCAGTATGGCGATCTTCTGCGCACGGTCGAGCGGCCAGCAGGCGGGGGCATAGTGCACGCGCTGATGCCACAGCAGCAACAGCGCCGGGCCGCCCTGAGCCCACACGGCTTCGGCGGCCTCGCGGCCTTCGTGCGTCCAGCGCGTCGTGCGGTAGCAGAATTTCAGATAGCCGACGAT
>NZ_JAIWNX010000248.1 GCF_020217185.1 Asticcacaulis sp. | reverse complement strand
CAGCCGCGCCATAAAGGCCTGAAAGCCGTCGGATTCGAGCAGGAACTTCATGCGTTTGCCCCTTCCGGGACGCGCTCGAACTGCGTGCGGTAAAGCTCGGCATAGAGGCCGCCGCGCGCCAGCAGGTCGTCGTGCGTGCCGCGCTCAGAGATGCGCCCGTCGCGCAGGACCAGGATCAGATCGGCGTGGCGCACGGTCGAAAGGCGGTGCGCGATCATCAGGGTGGTGCGCCCGGCCATCAGCCGCTCCAGCGCCTGCTGCACCTTGACCTCGGACTGGGTATCGAGGGCGGAAGTGGCCTCATCGAGCAGCAGCAGCGGTGCGTCTTTCAGGAAGGCACGCGCAATGGCGATGCGCTGTTTCTGCCCGCCGGACAGGCGTGACCCGCCTTCGCCGACGCGGGTATCAAGACCATCGGGCAGGTCGTCGATAAATTCCAGCGCCGCGGCGTCGCGCGCCGCCTGCACGATCTCTGCCTCGGTGGCGTCGGGGCGGCCATAGGCGATATTGGCGCGGATGGTGTCGTCGAACAAAAACGGGTCCTGCGACACCAGAGCGATATGAGCGCGCAGGGATTTGAGCGTCACGGCGCGCTGCGGCGTCTCACCGAAGCGGATTTCGCCGCCCGTATAGTCATAAAAGCGTGGAATGAGGTTGAGCAGGGTCGATTTGCCCGATCCCGACGGCCCGACCAGCGCCACCGACTGACCCGCCCACGCTTCAAAGCTCACCCCGTCCAGCACCGGCTTATCGCCATAGGCGAAGGCGACATTCTCAAACGTCACCCGGTCAAAGGGTTTCAGCGCTTGCGCATCCGGCGCATCGGCGATTTCCGGCGCGACGTCCAGCGCGGCAAACAGGCGGCGCGCCGCGGTAAAGCCTTCGGCCATGACGGTTTGCAGATTGGCCAGTTGCCGCAGCGACTGCCCCGCCGCGCCCAGATAGGAGATATAGGCCGTAAAGCCGCCCAGCGTCATGGCGCCTGACTGAGCGCGCCAGCCGGCATAGACGACAACGAGCGCCAGCACGATGGTGGTCAGGGCTTCGGTCACCGGGGCGGCGGCGGCGCGGGCATTGGCGCCCTTGATGATGTGCTTCTGACGCCGCGCGATAACGGCATCGACGCGGCCCTGCTCATAGGCTTCGCGATTGTTGATCTTGACGATCTTGACGCCATCAAGGCTTTCCATGATGGCGGTCGATAGGGACGAGGTTTCGTCCATCGCGCCCTGCGCGGCTTTTTTGGTGCGGCGGTTATACTGCCCCAGCACCGCCGCGATGACCGGTCCGGCGATCAGCACGCCCAGCGTCATGCGCCAGTCGATAAAGGCCATATAGGCCAGCGACCCGATGACGATGCCGCCGTGCTGGACATAGTTGACGACGCCATTGGTGGTGGCTTCGCGCATCAGACCGGCGTCGAACAGCACCGAGGACAGGTAGCTGCCCGAATGCGCCTTGTTGAGGTGGCCGAGGTCGGCATGGACCATATTGCCGAACAGTTGCGACTGAATACGCCCGACAAGCTGGTGCCCGACGCGGTTGACCGAGGTGGCTAAGCCCAGTTGCGACACCAGCCGCACCAGCGTTGCCCCGATCATCACCGCCGGTACCCAGATCAGCGGGTGGGCCGCGACAAAGGCCGGGACTTCGGAGGCCGCAGCCGAATCGCTTTCGCCGAACAACAGTTCGATGCCGGGCTTCAGGCACCAGATGACGAATGAGGTCGAAACGGCGACCATGACGGCGCAGACGAGCGCCAGCCCCAGAAAGCCTTTGTATTTTTGCAGATAATCACGCCACACCCGCGCCATGACGGCGCGCGAGCCGGTCTCCGGCAGGGCAGGGGTATCGGCGGCAATGGGGGTCATGAAAACGTGTAACTCTCTGAACCTCAAACTATATAGGGATATGCCACGGACGGGCAAAGCCAATAGTTTGTCTTCCGGCGTGGAAATCTGTATATGGCGCGCTTGGATCATCTTCATACCTCCCCAACTTGTTGGGGAGGGGGACCGCACGAGCCTGTCTGAGCCTTGGCGAAGACAGGTGAGATGGGGTGGTGGGGGCCTTCTTAAGCCCGGCGAGCGCGACGGGTTGAAACGTCGCAAGCCCCCCTCCGTCACGCCTGCGGCGTGCCACCTCCCCCGGCACGCCGGGGGCGTATGAGGGTAGAGCGATATGTCGAAAAGTGTGAGCGGTTTTCGACAAAAATATCGCGACAAAACAAAAATTTAGAGCGAAATGGCGATTCCTCTTAAAGTCATTTCGATCTAGAGCGCTCATTTTTTAAATGGTACCCCGTGAAGCTGTTCAAGAAACGTAAAACGCCCAAGGTTTTCGACACCTCTACTCCATGGGGGCTGTTCAAGACCTATCTGGCCTTTCTGTGGAACGACCACGCCTATCTGCGGCTGGGCTTCACCAATGCCCACTGGATCGACGATAAGATGGTGCGCACCAACCAGCCGTGGCCGTTTCAGCTCGCCTGGTTCAAAAAGCACGACGGCATCCGCACGGTGATCAATCTGCGCGGCGGGCAGGGGGCGTTTTTCGCGCTGGAGCGCCATGCCTGCCAAAAACTAGGGCTCGATCTGGTCGATTTCATCGTCACCTCGCGCGATGTGCCCTCCGCCGAAGCCATCCTTGAGGCCGAAAAGCTGTTCGACAGCATTCAGTATCCGGCCCTGATGCACTGTAAATCCGGGGCGGACCGCGCCGGGATCATGAGCGTCCTGTACCGCCACCTGCACCTCAAACACCCCCTGAGAGAGGCGGTTTCGGAACTGGGTCTGCGCACCCTGCACATGAAGGCGGGCAAGACGGGCGTGCTCGACTATATTTTCGACTGCTATTTTGCCGAGGGCGAACCGCGCGGCATGTCCTTCGTCGAATGGACGCAGTCGGACCTGTATGATCCGGTAAAGATCAAGTCGGACTTCAAGGCGGCGTGGTGGGGCACGCTGCTAACCGAAAAGATTTTCCGCCGCGAGTAGGTGACGTTGCGCGCGGGTCGTTTTTCGAGCAAGATTTGAGACGACTGCGAAGGAAAACGAGTATGGCCATGTCGCTGAAATTCATCGCTGTGACGCTGGCGGCTTTGGCCCTGACGGGTTGTGCGTCCACGCCCGAACCCGCGGCGGGCAGCCCGCAGGCCACCCTGCCGTCGCCCAGGGCGTGCAAGGCGCGCGATCTGGTCTTTACGAAAGACGCCAATGGCAAGGGCTATTGCGTCACCGAGGCGCAGGCCAGGTGCCAGCAATCGGCGCTTCTGGTGCTGGGCGACGCCGATTGTCTCAATACGCTGATGTGGAAGGACAATACGTCGCGTCCGGAACCGCTGCCGCGCGGCACGGCGGTGACCCCGACGAAGAACTGAGAGCTAGATCATTATGATTTCTGGCAGAAATCATAATGATCTAGATTTTTGTTTAGCCCCTCGCCGGGCGGTGGCTTTGCCACCTTGGCCGCCGCCTCAATGGCGGCTTAAGCGGAATGATTCCACTAGAAACCATTCCGCTCTAATTAATCGTTGGCCGGGTTCAGCAGACGGTGGGCGTGGATGACGAAATAGCGCATCAGGGCGTTATCGACCGTCGATTGCGCCTTGGCGCGCCAGGCGGTCTTGGCCTCTTCGTAGCTGGCATAGGCGCCGACAAATTCGACCGCCTTGAGGTCCTTGAAGTCGGTGCTGCCGGGGGCTTGCAGTTCGCCGCCGATGACGATGTGAAGCAGTTGTTTGTCGCTCATGGTCAAACTCTCAGAGGGTTTCGAGGGAAGGAAGGGCGGCGCAACGACGCCGGATTTCGGGGTAAAGACCTGAATTGGCGCAGATCAGCGAGGCTTTGAGGCTGTCGGGGGCGTTGAAGTCGTAGGCCTGCCCCAGATGGTCGGAGACGATGGCCCCGGCCTCATGGCAGATGAGGGTGGCCGCCGCCACGTCCCAGTCGCGCTTGGGCGTCAGGGCCAGTGTGAAATCGGCGCGGCCCGCCGCCACGCACACCATGCGATAGGCGACCGAGGGGCGGGAGGTTATGTTCATCTTCGGCCACGGCTCCGGCCAGATGTCGCGGCCGAACAGGCGGGCATCGCCGATGCCTTGGGCCACGCTGAGGTCGGTGGTGGCGGAAGCGCGGATCGGCTCACCGTTCAAAAACGCGCCTAACCCCTTGCCGGCGCTGTACATTTCCTGCGCGTCGGGCGCATAGACCACGGCGGCGACGGGCTGGCGCGCCTGCACCAGGCACAGGGCGATCGTCCAATAGGGCGAGCCCTTGGTAAAGCCCATGGTGCCGTCGATGGGGTCGAGCACGAACAGGTGCGACTGCGTCAGGCGGGCGGGCGTGTCGGGCGATTCCTCGCTCTGCCAGCCATAGCCGGGGCGCGCGTCCAAAAGCGCCTCCTTCAGCCACAGATCGACCTCCAGATCGGCATTGGTGACGATGGAGCCGTCTGATTTATAAGAGATGTTCAGCCCCTGCGCCTTGAGGTGCTGGGCCAGCGCCCCGGCGCGCCGCGCCCGGTCGATCAGCAGATCAAGCTCATCCTGAAGCGTCGGCGCGGCCCGGCTCATCACTTGCCCCCGATGCTCAGGCCATCGACCAGAATCGAGGGGGTATCAAGCGTCCCCTTGATCTCAAGGTCTGAGGCGGGCTCAAGGCGCGCGAAAATGTCGATCAGATTGCCGGCGACAGTGATTTCATTGACCGGGTGCGTCAGTTCGCCGTTTTCAAACACAAAGCCCGACGCCCCGGCCGACCAGTCGCCGGTGTCCGAATTGACGCTGGGGCCGAACATCGAGGTAATCAGCACCCCCGAACCGGCGGCGGCCATCAGGTCGGCAGGGGAGCGCGTACCGGGGCTCAGCGTCACATTGTGCGCCGAAACGCCCGCCGGATGCGCCAGAGAGCGCGAGGCGTGCCCGGTCGAGGCCATGCCCAGTTGCCGCCCGGCGGCGCTGTTGAGCAGCCACGTGGTCAGGATTCCGTCGTCGATCAGGGCGCGCTCACGCACCGCTACGCCTTCGTCGTCATAAAGGCACGAGCCCAGACCGCGCGGGCGGAACGGATTGTCGATGATGTGCACACCGGGTGCGAACAGGCGCTGGCCCAGCCTGTCCTTCAGATAGCTGGAGCCGCGCGCCACCGAGGGGCCGGAAATGGCCCCTAGGAACAGGCCAATCAGCGACTTGGCCGTGCGGGGTTCAAACAGGACCGGGGCGGTGCGGCTGTCGATCTTGCGCGCGCCCAGCGCTTTCAAGGCGCGCTCAGCGGCCATATGCCCGGTCGCTTCGGGCGACGGCAAATCGGACAGGTAGCGCGTTGAGCGGCCTTCGCCATCGCGCTCCATGCCGCCGGTTTCGTCCGTGGCGATCAGGCGCGCCGACTGAAACGACAGGCTGGTGCGGTGGTGGCCGGCAAAGCCGTCCGAGGTCAGAAGCTGCCAGCGGGTGAAGCTCTGGCCCGCACTGGCCGCGTCGCTTTGCAGGCGCGGGTCGATCAGGCCTGCGGCTTCACAGGCCAGCGCCCGTTCGCGCAAGGCATCGGCGCTCAGCTCTGTGGGGTCGAAAATATCCAGTTCCACGCCGTCACCGCGCCACAGCCGCGCCGGGTCGGCCAGACCGGCATAGGCATCATCCGGGGCCAGCCGCGCCATGGCGACGCAGCGTTCGACCAGCCGCGCCAGCGTGCGCTCTGAAAATTCGGAGACCGAGACGACGGCCTGTTTCTGACCGACAAACACCCGCAGGCCCAGATCGGTGGCCTCATCGCTTTCGACGGTTTCGACGGCCCCTTTGCGCACGCCCACGCTGAGCGAGCGGCTTTGCGAATAGACGGCTTCGGCGGCATCCGCCCCCTGCGCCTGCGCCAGACCGATGACGTGCGCAAGCAACGCCGTAGAATCGGTGCGGGCGGGGGTGTCTGTTTGCGTGTGCAGCATAAGGTCTTTCTTAGGCGCGCCGGGGGGCGGGGCGCAAGTCTCAATTGGAACGATTCCCCGCAAAGCATATCATAACCTTGTTTTACAGGATTATTTCCTACAGATTAGTATAATCTTTAGGGCATTCCTCTAGGTTGTGACCTCTGTGGCGCAGGCTCTGTTGACTGCGCGTCATCCTGCAGGGGTCTTATGCTGTCACTGACCGAACGCACCGGAGACTTGCGTCGGTATGCTTACCGGCTGTGGCGTCGTCTGAAGGCGAGCCACAGACAGAGTGAAGTCGATACGGCGGAGTTGAAGCGTCAGCGCGCCATTGCCTTGCGCCCGGTCGTGCGCGGTCTGTGCGGCGTGGTCGGCAGCTACTATATCGTCATTTTCATCTCCCATTTTTTCTATGAAAAGGGGATGGACCTGCCGATCATGGCCTGTCTGGGGGGGCTGACGGCCATAACCGGCCTGTCCTTTTTCCGCTGGACGCGCGGGGCCGAAAGCGTGGAGCGGCTGGAGCTTGCCACCCTGATCGTCAGCCTTTTGATGTACACCAATGTCGTGGTGTCTCAGTACCTGCACTTCGTGCCGGCCAAGCTGATCTATTTTGTGCTGATGACCCTGGTCTTCGCCACCTCCGCCGTGTCGCTGCGGGTCGTGGTGCCGACCTCGCTTCTGGCCATTGGCACCATGTTTGTCATGGCGCATCATGCCGGTTTCCCCGTGCTCAAGCAGCATATCTGGGTCGGTATCGGCGGGATTGTCACGGCGCTGGGCATGGCTGGCATCATGCGCAGTACCATTTTCCGCGCCGTTCATGCCCGGCTGGTGGCCGAAAAGCACCGCCACGAGGCGCAGATTCTGGCGCATTACGACGCCCTGACCGGTCTGCCCAATCGCCGCAGCTTTTTCACCGAGCTGGATGTGGCGCTTGTGGGGGCCAAGAACGGCCACGCCTTTGATCTGGCCCTGATTGATCTCGATGGTTTCAAACCGGTCAATGACCTCTATGGCCACAGCGTCGGCGATGCCCTGCTGATCGAGGTCGGCAAGCGTCTGCGCGCCGTCGTGGAGTCGCGCGGTGTCGTGGCGCGGCTGGGCGGAGACGAGTTCGCCCTTATCCTCAACGGGCAGATGCCTGACGACGATCTGCGTCGCTTCGGCGAAGACCTCTGCGACGCCTTGCGCGAAACCTATGTGCTGGGCGGCGGGGTGTGCGCCAATATTTCCGGCTCGGTCGGCTTCGTGCATTCGGACGCGGAGGCCCAGTGGAACGCCTCGCAAATGCTGGAGCGCGCCGACTACGCGCTTTATTACGCCAAGCAGAACCTGCGCGGCGCGCCGGTCATCTTTGACCGCCGCCACGAAAACGAGATGCAGGATTTCGGCGCCGTCGATCAGACCCTGCGTTCGTCCGACCTCGAAAGTGAACTCTATATCGTCTTCCAGCCGCAGATCGACCTCAAGGCGCAGCGCACGGTCAGCTTCGAGGCGCTGGCCCGCTGGCAGTCGGAAAAGTTGGGGCCGGTGCGACCGGACATCTTCATCCGCGCCGCCGAACGCTCCGGCCTGATCAGCGACATCACCCTGATCCTGCTGCGCAAGGCGCTGGTGGCGGTGCGCGACTGGCCGAATGATATGCGCGTGTCGTTCAACCTGTCGGCGCGCGACCTGCGCTCGCTGCCGGCCATTGCGCGCATCTGCGACACGGTAAAGGCGTCGGGCGTCGATCCGAAGCGCATCGAGTTCGAAATCACCGAAACCGCCATGCTCAGCGACTTTGATCAGGCGCTGGAGGCTCTGGCCCTGCTGAAAGGCATGGGCAGCCGCATCGCGCTCGATGACTTCGGTTCGGGCTATTCCAGCTTCGGCTACATCCATCGGCTGCCGGTGGACAAGATCAAGATCGACCGCAGCTTCGTTACCCAGCTTCTGCGCCACGATTCGACGGTGAAGATCGTCAAGACGCTGATCGACCTGTGCGGTAACCTGTCGCTCGACCACGTCATCGAAGGCGTCGAGACGGCGGCGGAACTGTGCCGTCTGGAAGAGATCGGCGCGCGCTATATTCAGGGCTATTACTTCTCACAGCCCATGCGTAGCGAGGCCATCACCGCCTATCTGGACGCCGAGTCGTGGCGTGAGGGGCTGAAAAAGGCGGGTTAGCTGTCCTTCCCCTTTTTCGAGGCTCCGGCCTCGCTAAGGGCGATGGCAATGGCCTGATCGCGATCCTTGACCCTGGCGCCACTGGCGCTTTTCAGATCGCCGTCCTTGAATTCGCCCATGACCTTTTCGATCTTGCGCTTCTGAGCCGGGGTTTGCTTGGGCATGGTCCATCCTCCTGTGTGGGCGGCAGAGTCTGCGCCCTCACGCATCAGGATGCGATCAGGCTTTGCGCACCCACTGAAAAGCATTGAGTGGGATCGACTGCGCCATCTTCGCCGCCCCGGCGTCATTGGGGTGCAGATTGTCGGCCATGCCCAGCCCCGGCAAAAGCCAGCCGGGACGCGCCGGGTCTTCCAGCGCCTTGTCAAAATCAAACAGGCCGTCAAAGACATCGCTACGCCTTAGCCACGTATTCAGCGCCACGCGCCGCGTCTCCTTCTCGTCGTTGTAATAGTCTTTGAAGGTCGTGCCCTTGAACGGGGTGAGCGTCGCCGCATAGGTGCGGATGCCGTGCGCCTGCGCGCGGGCGGCAATCTGGCTGAGGCCCATCTTCAGGTCGTCCAGCGGGGCATAGCCGGGACTGTCCGGACCACCCGCGTGGCCGAGGTCGTTAATGCCGATCAGCAGCACCACAGCGGCGACATTGGGCTGGGCCAGCACGTCACGGTCAAAGCGCGCCAGAGCGCCGGTGCCAAACCGCGCCCAGGTGCCATGATTGAGCAGCCGGTTACCGCTGATGCCGGCATTGACAACGCTTAAGGGGATGCGGGCGGCGCTGAGGCGCTGGCTCAGCACGTCGGGCCAGGTGCGGCCCTGATCCGGCGTTATGCCGTAGCCGTCGGTGATCGAGTCGCCAAAGGCCACCAGTGCCTGCGTCTTCGGGGTGGCGACCTCGACGCCGGACACCCACGGGAAGGCATTGCCGATGCCGATATCGGGCTTGATGGTGGGCAGTTCGGGAGCCGCGGTCTGGGGCCCGCTGGCGACGTAAAGCGCGCTGCGCTGGATTTCGTGCAGGGTGGTCAGGGGGGCGGGGCCCTTGACGTACAGGCTTACGGCGAGGTCGCTGTGGGCCGCCACCGTCAGGGGGATCGGGTCGCTGAGGACATAGGCCCCCGGCGGGATCGTCACGGACGTCTGGCCGTCAAAGGTCGCGGCGCGGTCGCTTTGTGGGTCGATCCGCGCGCCGGACAGGCGTCTGGCGATGCGCAGGGCGTCCATGCGCAACGGCGTGTCGCCATAGGCGTTGGACAGGCGGATACGCACGGCGCTGCCGCCCGCGCTGAGGCGCACGATCTGACGCAGGGTGAGATCCTGCGCCTGCGCCTTGTTGCCGGAGGGCTCCGGCGCGGCGTACCACGACGGTGTCCAGTGTTGCGTCGTTCGGGCCAGCGCCGGAAGGGTCAGCGCGGCCCCGGCGGCGCTCAGCCCCGACATCAACGCGCGGCGGTTCAGAATGGACATGGCGACTCCCCTGATGGCTCTTTTGGCTTTGGGCGCGCATCTAACGCGATTTTGCGGCTGAGGGAAACAGGGTTTGGGTTAGCCACGGAAAGACACGGATGGCCGCTGGCGCGGCGGGCACGGATGTTCATTGCACAACTGAGAGGCCCGGAGCGCGGATCATCCGTGTTCGGCGGGCGAAGCCGCCATCCGTGTCTATCCGTGGCAAAAAAATCTATCCCCGCTGCGTCATCGACAATTTCAATCACTTAAGCGCATTTTCTCACAATCTGTCCCCGCCGCGTGAACCTCTGTCATGCTGAGCCCATGACACAGATCGCCCCCCACATTCCCGCCGCCCACACCGCCTTCTATGACCGCCTGATGCGCCTTGCGGATCAGATTCTGACCGCGCTCGAAACCGCGCCGCGCCCCACCACGGCTATCGAGATTGGCCGCACCG
>NZ_JAIWNX010000247.1 GCF_020217185.1 Asticcacaulis sp. | reverse complement strand
ACATAGGACGAGATCATCTTTTTGATCTGACGGGTGTTGAGTAGCATCCCCAGCCCGAAGCCATCGACCCCGGCATTGTTGGAAATGGCGGTAATGCCGGTCACGCCTGAGTCGCGCAGGGCGGCGATCAGGTTTTCCGGGATGCCGCACAGGCCAAAGCCCCCGGCCATCACCGTCATCCCGTCAAACGTCAGCCCCTCCAGCGCACTCTTCGCGTCCGCATATAATTTCGACGGCATCGGTCTCTCCCGTTCGCGTATCTGATGAAGGCTAGACCGAAACCCTACCCCCTGTCATGCGTAAATTGCCGCAATGCAGCAGGTTTTAGCGGGTGGTCTGCAAATAGGGTTTTAGCGAGGCGTCGGCATCGGAGATGACGTTATCTTCCACTGCTACAGCCTTATGAATCAATTGCTTGCCCGCCATAAAATCCGCCGGACGATTGACGCTTTCGACGCAGATGACCTGCTGGCTATCGTTCAGGTGAAAGACGCTGAATGCACCCGTCATGGGATCACCGCGCGTGATCAGTTTGACACCGGGGCGCGTCAGGCCCGCGATCTGGAGCTTGTAGTCGTACTGATCGGACCAGAACCACGGCACTTCGGGCGGCGGGGCCTTGAAGCCGGTGATGGCGGCCGCCGCCTGCTTGGCCTGTTCCAGCGCGCTCGGCACGCTTTCCAGCCGATAGCGGCCCTCGTACCACGGTTTGACCTCGCGCGAGGTCACGTCGCCAATGGCAAACACATTCGCGGCCGAGGTACGGGCTTCGGGATCTACGACGATACCATTCGCGCACACGATCCCGGAAGCCTGCGCCAGATCATCGGCGGGCAGGGCGCCTATGCCCACCAGCAGCACATCGAATTCATGCACCGCGCCGTCGGCCATGTGCACGCGGCGCAGATCATCGTCGGCACTGACGCGCACCACTTCGGCCCCGGTGATCAGGTTGACGCCGTTATCGCGGTGGATGCGCGTAAAGGCCTCCGACAGAACGGGCGAGGCGACGCGCGCCAGAATGCGGCTTTCGCGCTCAAGCACCGTCACCGCGCTGCCCAGCTTGCGCGCGGAGGCGGCGACTTCCAGCCCCACATAGCCCGCGCCGATCAGGCCGATGCGCTGCCCGGCCCTCAGGTGTGGCTTGAGCCATTCGGCATCGGCAATGGTGCGCAGCAGATGATAAGGCGTACCCTCGGCACCGGGACAGCCGAAGGGCCGCGCCTTTGAGCCGGTGGCGATGATCAGGTGCTCATAGCCGATGGGATCACCGTCGATGGTGACGGTCTTGCCTGCCGTATCAATGGCTTCGACGCGGCGCTCAAGCCAGACGGCGATATTCGCTTCGTCATAGAAGTCCTGCGTCCGCAGATAGAGGTCGTCGCCCGACGCCTCGCCCTTCAGCCAAGCCTTCGACAGGGGCGGGCGCTGATAGGGCAGGTGCGGTTCGTCCCCGATCAGGGTGATCGGACCTTCGTAGCCGTACTGGCGCAGGAAGGCCGCCGCCGATCCGCCGGCGTGGCCTGCCCCGATGATGACGACGCCCGCGCTCATGTTTTACAGGTCGCCGGGGACGGGCAGGCCGTGCTGCACGCAGGCCGCTTGCAGGGTATTGTTGAGCAGGCAGGCAATGGTCATCGGACCGACGCCCTTGGGCACCGGCGTGATGGCCGTGGCGCGCGGCAGGGCGGCGTCGAAATCGACATCGCCGACGATCTTGCTTTTGCCCTCGACCTCGATGCGGTTGATGCCGACGTCGATCACATAGGCCCCGTCCTTCACCCAGTCGCCCTGAATGAATTTTGGACGCCCGACCGCGGCGACCAGCACATCAGCGGTGCGGCACAGCTCTGGCAGATTGGTTGTGCGCGAATGGGCGATCGTCACGGTGCAGTTTTCATTGAGCAGAAGCTGCGCCATCGGCTTGCCCACGATGTTGGAGCGCCCGACGATCACGGCATTGAGGCCCGACAGATTGCCGTCCCCGTGCGTTTTCAGCGCGTCCTTCAGCAGCATCAACGAGCCCAGCGGCGTGCAGGGGACAATGGCGTCGAGGCCCACCGCCAGACGCCCGGCATTCTGCACATGGAAGCCATCGACATCCTTCAGCGGATCAATGGCGTCGATGACCTTTAGTGACGACATGTGCGCCGGCAGGGGCAGTTGCACCAGTATGCCGTTGACGCCGGAATCGGCATTCAGTTCGCCGATCAGTTTCAGCAGATCGGCCTCGGTCGTGTCCGCCGGCAGGACGATGGTGCGGCTTTCCATGCCAACGGCCTTCGTCGTCTCACCCTTGTTCTTCACATAGATCTGGCTGGCCGGGTCTTCGCCGACGATCACCACCACCAGACAGGGCGTCAGGCCGTGTTCGGCCTTAAGCGTCGCCACTCGCCCGGCGATGCGTTCGCGCAAACCTTTGGCGTAGCCGAAGCCGTCGATAATATTGCCGCGCGCGCTCATGAGGCTCTCCGGAGAAGCTTGGAAATTTCGCGGCTCACTTGGCCTGTTTTGCCGCCGAAATCAAGGTCTCCAGCAGCGGTTTCAGCGTTTGCGACAAAGGCCGGGCGCGTTGCGGGTCGAAACGGGTGGGGTCGTTCATGTCGAGATAGCAGCTTTGCACGATCTCGATTTGCAGGGCGTAGATGTGGTCTTCGGGGCGGCCGTGACCGCGCGTGGTGAAGCCGCCCTTGAAACGCCCGTCGAGCACGCTGGTCCAGTCGGTCGTGCGCTGCATCCAGCCTCGCAGAGCCTTGATCACCACGGGTGGCAGGGTGCGCCCGCTATCGGAGCCGAAGCTGAGATCGGGAAGCGCACCGTCAAACAGCAGCGGGATGGACGGGCGGATCGAATGGGCGTCGATCAGCAGCGCAAACCCGTGGCGCTGGCGCGTCGCCTCCAGCACCTCTTCCAGTCGGGCGTGATAGGGGAACCAGTACTGAAAACGCCGCTGTTCGGTCTCGGCAAGGCTTGGTTCCTGCCCTTCGAGATAGATGGGGTTGCGGTCGAAATCGCTCAACGGGCACAGGCCGGTTTCAAACATCCCCGGATAGAGGGGCGAAGAGTGCGGATCGCGGTTGAGATCGACCACATAGCGCGAATGGGTGGCAAACAGGGTCGTCGCCTCAAGCTCTGCCGCAAAATCGTACAGGCGATGGACGTGGAAGTCCGTCTCCATCACCGATAAACCCACCGGATTGAGCCGGGCCGCGATGTCCGGCGGCAGATATGTCCCGACATGCGGCGCAGCAATAACCAGCGGTCCGCCGCGTTCGGTCAGGGTGAAGAGGTCCGGAGACGAAGGGTCACTCATGATCACAGTTGAGACGACCGGCGACAGACTGTCAACCGCAGCGGTCTTACGAAGGCTTTTTGCCAGTCAAGCTATTGTGAAAGCCCCCCGAACGCCCCTATCTTCTGACGACGATTGCGGAGACGGCACGTGGATACGGGATTACTGCTGAATGTGTTTGTGTTTCTGGCGGCGGCCTGTCTGGTCGTGCCGCTGGCGGCGCGATTCAAGCTGGGGGCGGTGCTGGGCTATCTCATCGCCGGTATCCTGATCGGGCCATCGGGTCTGGGCTTTATCGACCGCGTCACCTCGACCATGCACTTTGCCGAATTCGGCGTGGTGATGATGATGTTCCTTATCGGCCTTGAGCTGGAACCCGCGCTCTTGTGGCGGCTGCGGCGCACCATTGTTGGGATGGGCGGGCTTCAGGTGGTGTTGTGCTCGCTGGCCCTGATGGGAGCGATTCTGGCGCTCGGCAAGTTCGGATTTAATCTGAGTTGGCAGACGGCGCTGGCCATCGGCATGGCGCTGTCCATGTCGTCCACGGCGCTGGTGCTTCAGATGCTGGAAGAAAAACACCTGATGCAGACCCAGGTCGGTGAAACCACCTTCTCCGTCCTGCTGTTTCAGGACATTGCCGTCATCCCCATCCTGATCATCATCCCGCTGCTGGCGGTAGGGGGCGGGCAGGCCCCGGCCGCGCATGGGGCCAGTCTGGTGGAACACCTGCCGGTGTGGGCGCAGGCGCTGGCGGGCCTGTCCACCATCGCCATGGTCATTGCCGGCGGGCAGCTTCTGTCGCGCTACTTCCTGCCGCGTATCGCGCGCACCAATCTGCGCGAAGTGTTTACGGCCACCTCTCTGGCGCTGGTCGTCGGGGTGACGCTGCTGATGCAACTGGTCGGCGTATCCCCGGCGTTGGGCGCGTTTCTGGGTGGCGTCGTTCTGGCCAACTCTCCCTATAAGACGACGATTGAAACCGACATTCAGCCGTTCAAGGGGCTGTTACTCGGCCTGTTTTTCATCTCGGTCGGCATGGGTATGGACGTTGATCGTCTGCTGACCCAGCCGGTGCAGCTTATGCTGGCGGTCGTAGGGCTGATGGCCATTAAGGGCTTGATTCTATACGCTCTGGCGCGGCGGTTCGGCATGGACAATATCGCTGGGTCGGGGCTGGCCCTGTCTCTGGCGCAAGGCGGGGAGTTCGCCTTTGTGCTGTTTCAGTTGTCGGGGCAGTTAGGCCTTCTGACGCCCGATCTGCGCCGCTTCCTGACGCTGGTGGTGGCTATTTCCATCGGCATCACCCCGATCTGCCTTGAGCTGTTTACGCGCTATGTCGTGCCGCGCTTTCTGTCGCTCCTGCCTGAACGCGCGCCAGATGCCATCGAAGAACGCAACAGCGTCATCATCGCCGGGTTCGGTCGCTTCGGTCAGATCATCGGCCGTTTCCTGCGCTCGCAGGGCGTGACAGTGACCATTCTGGAGAACAATCCGGACCAGATCGAGCTTCTGCAACGCTTTGGTATCAATCGGGCCTATTTCGGCGACGCGACGCGACTGGACGTGCTGCGCAGCGCCGGGGCCGATCAGGCGCGGATGCTGATCGTCGCCATTGACGATGCCGAAGGCGCGGTGAAGATCGTGCAACTGGCCAAGGAAAACTTCCCGCACCTCAAGGTGTTCGCCCGCGCCCGCAATCGCCGCCACGCCTATGAGCTGGACCGGGCGGGGGTGGACTACTACCACCGCGAAACGCTGGACTCGTCGATGGCGCTGGCGCGCGAAGCCCTGATCAGCATGGGCGCGCCCAAGGCCCAGGTCGAACGCCGGGCGCAGGCCTTCTTACAACACGACATTGTGACGCTGCGAAAATCCTTTGCCTTTTTTGACTCCGAGCCCGATCTGGTCAACTTCACGCGCCTGAGCCAGAAGGAACTGGAGCGCATCCTAACCGACGACGAGTCCGACAGCGCCGAAGCGACCAAGACGGCTTAGGCTTGTCCGGATTAGGGTGATTTACGGCGAATTGTCCTACAACAGCTCAGTAAAACTTAATAGTTCGCGCAGTGAGGGAGGCATGCTTCTCATGTCGATATCTCGTGTTTTTATCGACGCGTCCTGACGTTGCGCTGGTCGGATCGAGATAACCGGTCAGGTCATTGACCCGGCACTCGATCAGCCATAGTTTCAGCGTTAATAACAACAGGGGGATGAACGATGAAGGTATGGAACCGCGTTTTGGCGTCGATGGCGATGGTATCGGGCGCGATCCTGCTTATGTCGTCGCCCGTCGTCGCGCAAACGCAGCAGCAAGTGGATGCCGAGACAAAGCGCCGGATCATCCACGATAATTTCTATGATGACACTGATCCGCATTGGGCTAAGCTGCCCGCCGATTGGATACCCGCTTTGAGTAAGGTCTACGAAGATTTTGCCAAGACCGGCAATAACCCGGAGTGTTGGCGGGCGCTGACGCGGGGCCAGCAGTCGGAGTCATATGGTGGCAAACACTATACCGACATCATGTTCGTCGATTTCGTACATAAGCAAGAATATTACCCGAACCGGGACGGCACCCTCGGTAAATCACGCGCCGGCTGCGGCAAGCCTTACCATTACTCCGTCACCAAGGGCGGCGAGATTTTCCATAAGTATGTTCAGAAGTAACCCTGTACTGAACCTTGATCATCGTCCGAGGACGGATCGTTTTGTGGAGGGTCAGTAAGTCGATGCCAAACCGATGGTGAACGCACAGAATCTTAACAGGCTGTAAGCCGTTAGCTGCTGATTCTGTTGAGAGATTCTGGCTTACCGGACCATCGAATCGTAACACTCCATCCGCACAATCGTCATGAGACCGTGGGGAGACGATGACGCACGAATGCTGAAAGCCGTTAGGAGACAACGGTTTGAGAGCATTTATGTCGATTGTGGATGAGAAATGGTGGACGCGACAGGGATTGAACCTGTGACCCTTCGCGTGTGAAGCGAATGCTCTCCCGCTGAGCTACGCGTCCATCCAAAGCAGGGAGCGCGCTTATTAGTCGCTGCGCGCCGCCCTGACAAGAGCTTTTATCGCAGGATAGAGGCGATGGCTGTGGGCAGTTCGTCGAAATGGTCGATCAGGGCGGCCGGTGACATCGCCTCCATCGGGGTGTCGCAATAGCCAAAGCTGACCAGCACACAGGGGACGCCCGCGTTTTGCGCCGTCAGATAGTCGGTTTCGGAATCGCCGATCAGCAGCATTTTTTCCAGCGGCAGGCCGAGATCGTCGGCGCAGGCCTTCAGGTGACCGGGATCGGGTTTTTTGACCGGCACGCTATCCGCCCCGCGCACCGAGCCGAAACGCCCGATCAGGCCGAGTTTGGTCAGCAGCAGTTCCGACAGGGCCGTCGGCTTGTTGGTACAGACGGCCAGCTTCGCACCCGCGGCGCTCAGTTGATCCAGAGCGGCCTCAAGCCCCGCGAAGGCGTGGCTTTCCTGATCAATGCGGTCGCGATAGAGGTCGAGAAAGCGCCCGACCATGGGCAGTTCGGCCTCTTCGCTGAGCGGGACATTAGCTGCCGCAAAGCCGCGCTGGATTAATGAGCGCGCCCCGCGCCCGACCAGACTGCGCGCCGCTTCGTAAGGGAAGGGCGGCACGTCGTATTCGGCCAGAATGGCGTTCAGCGTGCCGATAATGTCCGGTGCGGTTTCCACCAGCGTGCCATCGAGATCGAAGGCGATACCGTATCCGCTCAGGTCGGGAAGGGTCGTCATGGGCAAAATCGCTCCGGCGGGTGTTTTTCACGTTCAATTCGCCGGTGCTTTGGTCTAAATCGAGCCAAACGGCAACAGGTGAATCACGACAATGAGCCAAAACCGCAAACGCGCCGCCATCATTCTGGCGGCTGGGCAGGGCACGCGCATGAAATCGCCGCTGCCCAAGGTGCTGCACCGGGTAGCCGGTCGGGCCATGATGGACCTGGCCATCGATGCGGCCGAAGGGCTGAACTGTGAGCGCATCATCGTCGTGGTCGGGGCGCATTCGCCGCAGGTCGGCGACAGCACGCGTCAGCGCCTGGGGGCCGACAGCGTGGTGGTGCAGGACCCGCCGCTGGGGACCGGTCATGCGGTGCTGGCGGCCAGGGCGGCGCTTAGCGATTTCGATGGTCAGGTCGTGGTCTCCTATGCCGATTGCCCGCTGATTGACACGCAGACGCTCAAGACCGTGTTCGATCTGGCCGAGAGCGCCGATCTGGCGGTGCTGGGTTTTGAGGCCGCCGATCCGGGGGCCTATGGCCGTCTGGTCATCGAAGGCGCGGACGACCTTAGCGCCATCGTCGAGGCCAAGGAGGCGACGTCGGAGCAACTGGCTATCCGCGCCTGCAATTCCGGCGTGCTGGCGGCGGATCGCGCCACCCTGTTCGCCCTGCTGGATGAGGTGAATAACGATAATGCCAAGGGCGAATATTACCTGACCGACGTGGTGGGCATTGCCAAAGGACGCGGGCTGAAACCCAAGGTTTGTTTCGTAGCCGAAGAGGACGTCACGGGCGTCAATTCTCAGGTCGAACTGGCGGCGGCCGAAGCCATCTGGCAATCGCGCCGGCGCAAGGCCCTGATGCTGAACGGCGTGACCATGCCCGCGCCGGAGACCGTTTTCCTGTCGTGGGATACGCACATCGCGCCGGGCGTGGTGGTCGAACCCAATGTCGTCTTCGCCGAAGGGGTGAGCGTTGCCTCAGGGGCGGTGATCCGCGCCTTTTCGCACCTCGAGGGGGCCAGCGTCGCCGAAGGGGCGCTGATCGGTCCCTATGCCCGCCTGCGTCCGGGGGCCGATATCGGCAAGGACGTGCACATCGGCAATTTCGTCGAGGTGAAGAACGTCAGGATCGGTGAGGGGGCCAAGGCCAATCACCTCAGCTATCTGGGCGATGGCGAGGTGGGCGCGAAGGCGAATATCGGTGCGGGCACCATCTTCTGTAACTATGATGGCTATTTCAAACATCGCACGGTGATCGGCGAAGGGGCCTTTGTCGGCTCTAACGCCTCGCTGGTCGCGCCGGTGACGGTGGGGGCCGGGGCCATCACCGGGTCGGGTTCGGTGATTACGGAGGATGTGCCCGCTGACGCACTGGCCTTCGAGCGTTCGCGCCAGACCGAAAAGGCCGGATGGGCCAGGGCCTTCCGTGAACGCAAGGCGGCGGAAAAAGCCGCCCAAAAGAAAGGTTAAGTCATGTCCGCCGATACGCAGAAACAGGCCGCCGGGCTGGCCGCCATTGACCATATCGAAAACGGCATGAAGGTCGGGCTTGGGACCGGCTCCACGGCCGCCTGGTTCGTCAAGGCTGTGGCCGACGCCGTGCAGGGCGGGTTGAAGCTGACGCTCGTTTCCACCTCGAACCAGACGACGCATCTGGCGCAGTCTCTGGGGCTGGAGATCAAGGATATCAACGATGTGGGCAAGCTGGATGTCTGCGTCGATGGCGCGGACGAAATCGGGGCCGGGCTGGCCCTGATCAAGGGCGGCGGCGGCGCGCTTTTGCGGGAAAAGCTGATCTGGGAAATGGCCGACCGCTGCATCGTCATCGCCGATGCGGCCAAGCACGTGGGCACGCTGGGGGCCTTTGCCCTGCCGATTGAAGTCGAACCCTTTGCCTATAAGGGCACGATCAACCGCATCTGCGACGTGCTTAGCGAGTTTGACATCGCCAAATTGCCGGTTTTACGGAAAAAAGGCGGTGAGCCCTTTGTGACCGACGGCGGCAATCTTATCTTTGACGTGCCGTGCGGGGCGATCCCTGATCCTTCCGGACTGGCCAGCGCGCTGAAAGCCACCACGGGGGTCGTCGACCACGGCCTGTTCCTCGATCTGGCTGACATTGCGCTGATCGGCACCGATAGCGGCGTCGATATCCTCCATCCGTAAGAAAGCGCGACATGTCCACATTCGACTATGATCTTTTTGTGCTGGGGGCCGGCTCCGGCGGGGTGCGTGCGGCGCGGCTGAGCGCGCAACTGGGCCTCAAGGTCGGCGTGGCCGAAGGCGACAAGCCGGGCGGCACCTGCGTGGTGCGCGGCTGCGTCCCCAAAAAGTTCATGGTCTATGCCTCCGAAGTGCCGGAGCAGGTGGCCTATGCGCGCGGCTTCGGCTGGGAGGCGCAGACGGGCCGCTTTGACTGGACCAAGTTCCGCAATGCCAATCTGGCTGAGGTGTCGCGCCTGTCCGACATCTATGCCGCCAATCTGGTCAAAGCCGGGGCGGACCTGATCCCCGCCTGGGCGAAGTTCACCGGGCCGCATACGGTGCATCTGACGCCGACCAATGGCGACACGCCCTATGAGGTGACCGCCAAAACCATCTTGATCGCCGTCGGGGGGCAGCCCTTCGTTCCGGAAGCGGTCGAAGGGCATGAACTGGCCATCACCTCTAACGACATGTTCCTGCTGGATAAGCTGCCGAAGTCCATCGCCATCGTCGGCGGCGGTTATATTGCCGTCGAATTTGCGGGCGTCATGAACGGCTTTGGCGTCGATACGCACATCCTCTATCGAGGCGATCAGATCCTGCGTGCCTTCGATCAGGAGGTGCGCGAGCACCTGACGCAGGAGATCGGCAAAAAGGGCATCAAGGTCATGTGCCACGCCGACCCCAAAAAACTGGAAAAAACCGATAAGGGCATCAGGATTACCCTGACCGATGACACCGAACTGACGGTCGATAAGGTGCTCTATGCCACCGGCCGCCGCCCGCATACGGACGGGCTGGGCCTGACCGAGGTCGGGGTTGAGTTGGACCGCGATGGCGCGGTGGTAGTCGATGCCTATTCGCGCACCGCGGTTGAGCATATCTTTGCCGTGGGTGACGTCACCAATCGCTGCAACCTGACGCCGGTGGCCATCCGCGAGGCCGTGGCCTTTGTCGAGACGGCGTTCAAAGACAATCCGACGGCCTATGACTACGCCAATATCCCCACGGCGGTCTTTTCGCAGCCGCAGATCGGCACGGTGGGCCTCACCGAACAGGACGCCGTGGCGCGCGGTATCCGCGTCGATATCTATACGGCGCGCTTCAAGCCGATGAAGACGGCCTTTGTGGCGGGCGAAAGCCGCACCCTGATGAAGCTGATCGTCGATCACAAGACCGATATCGTGCTGGGCGCGCACATGGTGGGGCCGGACTCGGCGGAAATCATCCAGATGGCCGGTATCGCCGTGAAGGCGGGCCTGACCAAGGCCCAGTGGGACGCCACCTGCGCCGTACACCCGACGGCCGCGGAAGAGTTCGTCACGCTCAGGGACAAGCGGATGGCGTAAGCTTGGCTCTAGATCATTATGATTTCTGGTGGAAACATAATGATCCAGCTTTTGTTTAGTCCCTCGCCGGGCGGTGGCTTCGCCACCTTGGCCGCCGCCTCAATGGCGGCTTGAGCGGAATGATTCTATTGGAAATCATTCCGCCCTAAGCTTGGGGATAAATATTGCGGCGCAGCAATTTTTGTCTTATTCCTGCACCAATTCGGACCTATGAGCGGGGCGTTCGCGAAAAGATTGTTCACATGACCCCGACCAAAGCTTCAAAGTTGCCGTTGCCCTCCTACACGGGTGTGATCATGGGGATCACGCTCGTCTTTCTGGCGTTCTTTACCTATGCCGGACCGCTGGGCTATGCGCTGACGGCGACCTTTGGCGGGCTGCTGCTACTGGGGTACTGGCGCTATGCAGGTCGTTTTGGCTGGATTGGCGTGGTACTGCTGGTCCTGTTGCTGTGGCTGGTGTTGCGTTCGACCCTGCTTTACGATCTCAATAGCGGGGCTGATTTCAGCCAGTACAAGACCTGGGAAGATCAGGAATGGCTGAAGATCATGCTTCAGCCCCTGTGGTACGGCGCTTTGATTTTGGCAGCCTGGGCTATGAAGCCCAAAACGGCGTCCGGCCTGATGAACGTGATGCTGTACGCCTATATCGGCCTGTGTGGCCTGATCATTGTCGATGCCCTGTCGGGCGCGCGCCTCTATCAGGCCGTGTCGGCAGCGCTCTATAAACCCATTCGCCCCGACCTCGCCATGGTCAAGGTGTCGCTTGCCACCTATGCCTTCGTGCTACTTTACTGGCCCCTCATGCTGGCCGGAGAGCACCGGTTGCGCGTGGTTAAGCTCGTTGCGCTGGCCGCCTGTATTATCGCGCCGCTGGTGACCGGGGGGAGTGCGCCGCTGATGGCCTTGATCATATCCGGAGCCGTGTTCTGGATTGTGCGCCGTTTTCCGGTCATCGCTGGCATAGGTATCTACAAGGTCATGGCCGTATTGGTCGGCTTGAAAATCCTGTTCACCCCCCTGATCATCGACCTTATCCGGCGTCTGGGCTGGGGGGACAATGTGCGTCAGTTTCTACCCGCCTCATGGGATGCGCGCCTCGATATCTGGGAGTATGCGGCGCAGAAGATCCTGCAGAAGCCGTTTCTGGGCTGGGGCTTCGACGCCAGTCGCCATTTCGGCAAATCTATCCCGTTGCATCCGCACAATATGTCGATACAGGTCGGGCTGGAACTGGGGTATATCGGCCTGTTCCTGCTGGCAGCGGTGTGGGTTTTGCTGGTTCTGCGCATCGGGCGCGGGGCCCCGGAAGTGCCGTCCGCAGGCTTTGCTGAGTTACGCGAACTGTCCAAAGCCGAGGCCTCCCTACAAACCGATCCGCGGCCCTATGCGCTGGCGACGCTTTCGGCAGTATTTGTCATTGCGCAGCTCAGCTTCGGCATCTGGCAGGAATGGTGGCTGGCCCTGATGGCGCTCGTAACAGCCATCTATCTGATGGCGCGTACCGCCTCACAAAAGGTCTGAAAAACAGGGTGTAGTTGCGGAATATACTATAAATTACTGTGTTCTCAGCGGTTTTGGCAGATTTCGATGATTGTGGATATTGAGTTTGCTTCGCCCTCCGCTTAAATAGCGGCCATGAACAAGTCCTGGTCTCCCCATAGCTGGCGCGCGCGCCCCGCGCTCCACATTCCTGACGATTACCCCGATGCGGCGGCGTTACGTGCCGCTGAGGCCGAAATCGCCACGCTGCCGCCGCTGGTTTTTGCCGGTGAAGCCCGTCGCCTGACCTCTGCGCTGGGTAAGGTCGCCAATGGCGAAGCCTTCCTGTTGCAGGGCGGCGACTGCGCCGAAAGCTTCAAGGAGTTTTCGGCCGACAATATCCGCGACACCTTCCGCCTGATCCTTCAGATGGCCGTGGTGCTGACCTTTGCCGGCGGCAAGCCGGTGGTCAAGCTGGGCCGCATCGCCGGTCAGTTCGGCAAGCCGCGCTCCTCGCCGGTGGAAACCATCGGCGATGTGACCCTGCCAAGCTATCGCGGCGACAATATCAACGGCATGGAATTCACGCCCGAAGCGCGCATTCCGGACCCGCAGCGTCTGGTCAAGGCCTACCATCAATCGTCCTCGACCCTGAACCTGCTGCGCGCCTTCGCCAATGGCGGCTATGCGGACCTCTACAACATCCACAAGTGGACGCTGGGCTTCGTGTCCGGTTCGCCGCAGGGTGAGCGTTACCGTGAACTGGCCGAAAAGATTTCCGAGACGCTGAATTTCATGTCGGCCATCGGCATCACTTCGGACAAAGCGCAGGAAATCCGTCAGGTCGATTTCTTCACCTCGCACGAAGCGCTGCTGCTCAATTACGAGCAGGCCCTGACGCGCGTCGATTCGACCTCCGGCGACTGGTACGACACCTCGGCCCACTTCCTGTGGATCGGTGAGCGCACCCGTCAGCTCGATGGGGCGCATGTCCACTTCATGCAGGGGATCAAGAACCCCATCGGCGTCAAGTGTGGCCCGACGCTGGAACCCGACGATCTGAAGCGTCTGATCGACGCGCTGAATCCGGAAGGTATTCCGGGCCGCCTGACCCTGATCGGCCGCTTTGGTTCGGACAAGGTGGCTGAGCGCTTGCCGCGTCTGATGAAGGCGTCGCGCGAACACGGCGTGCCGGTGGTGTGGTCGATCGACCCCATGCACGGCAATGTCGTCAAGGCGGCCAATGGCTACAAGACGCGCCCCTTCGACCGCATCCTGTCGGAAGTGCGTTCCTTCATCGACATTGCGGCGTCGGAAAACGTCCATCCGGGTGGCCTGCACCTTGAGATGACCGGTCAGAACGTTACCGAATGTCTGGGCGGCGCGCACGCCCTGAGCGAGGACGAACTGAGCCACCGCTACCACACGCACTGCGATCCGCGCCTCAATGCCGATCAGGCGCTGGAACTGAGCTTCCTCGTGGCCGAGCGTCTGCAAGGCCTGAAAGACAAGGTGACCAAGGCGGCTTGAGCCTGCTCACAGCGCTTGGTTTGGAAAAGGGTCGCTTCGGCGGCCCTTTTTTTGTTTGCAACCCTGCCTTTTAATAACTTGGTTACCATAGCGACAAATAGTCGCAGTCAGACTTTCCCGTTTGTCTGAGGCGTACCATGTCGATTTTTTCTACCCTGCGCGGCCGTATTCTGTCGGCAGCATTTGCGTGTGTCAGCGTGGCGGTACTCGCCATCGCCGGGATCGAATTTTTCAACTTTCGCTCCAATCTCGAAGCGCAGGTGCGCCGCGACCTCGAATGGTCCCTGCGCGTCGCCGCCGATCGCTATGCGCAGGCCAATGGTGCGCAGGTCGGGATCACAGATGGGGTGGTAACCGCGGTCACCGCCGAGAGCGTCACGCCGCCTGAGGATCACACGCTGGTCGATGATACGGGCAAGATCAACAAGGGCTATGTCACGGTATTCGGCGTCGATGCGGAAAAGCCCGGCGACTTTGTCCGCCTGAGCACCAATGTCATCAAGCCGGACGGCAACCGCGCCGTCGGCACCAATCTGGGTAAGGACAGTGCCGCTTGGCCATCGATCAGCCGTGGAGAACCCTATTTTGGCAAGGCCGCCATTCTGGGTGAGGATTACCAGACCGCCTATGCCCCTATCCGCAACGGTGCGGGTGAGGTGATCGGCATTCTGTTCGTTGGTGTGTCCAAGGTGGCGGATATTACCAAGGCCCTGTGGGCGCAGGCGTTTCTGCTGCTGGGGTTTGCGGTCGGGACGCTGCTGGCGACCATTGCGGTGCTTTATCCGCTGCTGGGCCGCGAACTGGGCAAGATTCAGAGGATTGCCTCGGCGGCCCGCGACGTGGCGCAGGGGCAACTGGATCGTGATATTCCGCACGCTGCGGGGCAGGACGAGATTGCCCTGATCGCCCGTGCCGTTACGGACCTGCGCGAGGCCGCCCGCGAACGCGAGGCCATGCGCCGCCAGCAGGCTGAGGAAACCGCGGCCGCTCTGGCGCGCCGTGATGCCGGTCAGCAGGACGTCGAGCGCTTTCTGGAACAGGTGCGCGGCCTGTTTGGCACGCTAAAGAGCGATATAGGTACCTTCACCGACCTTAGCCACACCCTGCGCGACATAGGTGGCCAGACCGAGCGCGCCACGGCACAGGCGGCGCAGACGAGTGCGCAGGCCTCTGGCTCTGTCGCGGATATGGCCGAAGCCACAACGCAACTGGCGGCGACCATCGAAGAGGTCACGGCGTCGGTGCAAAGTGCCTCGGACGTCATCCGCAAGGCCGGACAGGAGGGCGAACTCGCCTCGCAAAAGGTGGGACAACTGGTCGAAGCGGCTGGCCGCATCGGCGATGTTGTCAATCTCATTCAGGCTATTGCGCAACAGACCAATCTGCTGGCGCTGAATGCCACGATCGAAGCGGCCAGAGCCGGAGATGCGGGCAAGGGCTTTGCCGTCGTCGCCACCGAGGTCAAGTCGCTGGCCAATCAGACGGCCAAGGCCACCGAAGATATTGTCAGCCAGATCAGCGCCATCCAGACGGCGACTCAGGAAACGGTTGAGGCCATCCGCACGATCACGGGCGTCCTGACCGAGGTCGAGAACTTGTCGGCGGGCATCCACGGTGCGGTTTATGAACAGAGTACGGCGGCGGCGGCCATCTCCAACGGCGCCTGCACGGCGGCGCGTAATGCCGACACCACGCAACAGGCTGTGCGGGACGCGGCCGCTCAGGTGGCCCATTCGCGCGAAGCCAATCAGCGTCTGGATGATACGGCCCGGCGTGTGACCGATGCCCTGCAAAGCCTGTCTGCAGCAGTAGAGACCTTTGTCGGTCGCCGCGCCGCGTAGCGCTGACCACCGTCATTACCTGTCAGCAGAGCCGTGATCACGGCGTTGATGCGGTAAGCGAAACCGGCTACAGGCGGGGGCATGACCAGAGCTCTTTATACCGCCGCCTTCAAGGAACTGTTTCATCTGTCGTGGCCGGTGGTGGGGTCGCGTCTCGGCTTCATGCTGATGGGGCTGATGGACACGCTGATCGTCGGGCACTACAGCGCGGCCGAACTGGGCTATCATTCGCTGGCCTGGGCCCCGACCTCGATCTTCCTCGTCACCTCGATTGGCCTGCTGGTCGGGATTCAGGTCAAGACGGCGCATTTTATCGGGGCCGATGAGCCGCACCGCATCGGGCCGGTGTTTCAGCGCGGCATGGTCTATGCCATCATCCTTGGTCTTTTTGCGGCAGTGGTACTGTTCCTCGCCGGGCCGGGTCTGCTGCATCTGGCCGTCAAGCCAGACATGGCCGATGGTGCATCCGGCCCTCTGCTGGTCTTCGCCCTCTCCATGCCGTTTTACATGATCGCCGTGGCGGGCTCGGAATTTCTCGAGGGGCTGGGGCGGACCCGTCCGGGCCTCGTCTTCACCTGGGCGGGCAATGTCATCAATGGCGTGCTGTTGCTGTTGCTGGTGCCGGGCGTCGTGACCCTTCCCGGCATCGACAGCGACGGGGCGATGGGCGCGGCGCTTTCGACCCTGATCGCGCGCGCCTGCGTTATGGTGGCGCTGATCGTCTATGTCCTGACCCTTCCGGGCATTGCGCAATATGGCCTGTTGAAGCGACACATACCTGACCCGCAGGGCGGGCGCGAACAGCGTCAGATTGGATATGCGGCCGGGGCTTCCTATTTCATCGAGGTGGCGGCCTTTGCCGGCATGACCCTGTTTGCCGGGCGCATTTCCGAAGAGGCGGTCGCTGTGTGGGCCATTGTGCTCAACTTTGCCTCCATCGTCTTCATGGTGCCGATGGGACTGGCCATCGGCTGTTCGGTGCTGGTCGGGCGCGCCTATGGGGCCGGGGATATGCCGGGGCTGGCGCGCATGGGACGGGTCAGCTTTTCGGCGGCGGCGGCCTTTATGATGGGCGTCTGTCTGGTGGTGCTGATCGGGTCGCAGTGGATCGCGTCGGGCTATACGTCGGACGACGCCCTGCGCGGCGGGGTGCAGGCGGCGCTTTTGCTGTCCTGCCTGTTTTTTGTGCCCGATGGCGTGCAGGTGGTGACGGCGCAGGCCCTGCGCGCGCGTCAGGACGTCGTAGTGGCACCGGTACTGCACTATATCGCCTACGGGCTGGTCATGTTGCCGGTGGGCTATTGGCTGGCGCTGCACGTCGGGCAGGGGGTGCCGGGCCTGATCTATGCGGCGGCTTTGGCCAGTTGGGTGTCGGCCATCCTGCTTCAGGCGCGCTTTATGTGGCTGGACAAGAAGGCCCTGACCGCTATGCGCGCGGTCCCCACAGAATAAGCCCGGCCCCGATCAGGCAAACCAGCAAGCCCGACCCGTCCCACAGGTCGGGTTTTTGCTTTTCGATCAGCCACATCCACCCGAACGAGGCGGCGATGTAGATGGCGCCATAGGCAGCGTAGGTGCGCCCGGCGGCCCCGTTGTCGGGCAGGGTCAGCAGCGACGCGAAGGCCATCAGGCACATCAGGCCCGGCACCAGCCACAGCGGCGACTTGTGCAGACGCAGCACCGCATAGAGGCTGAAACAGCCACCGATTTCGCACAGGGCCGCGAGGGCATAGATGAGCAGGGGTTTCATGCCCTGAGCCTGCCCGATCAGACCCCCAAAATCCACCCTTCTTCGCCCAGTGCGATGGCGGCTTCGTCGGCGTTGAGGTGGGCCGGGGCGGCGAATTTGGCGGCCAGCGCGTCCTTGTCGTCCAGTTCAGCCAGAGCCGTGGCCGTTAGGCGCACCTGCGTCGCGTCCTTGACTTCGCCGGGTTCCGCGACGCCGGGATAGAGGGACGGATAGATTTCGGCCAGCACGGTGTTCACGCCGTCCAGCGTTTCTTCGTTTAACGCGCCAAAGCCAGTATCAAACGGCCAGATGACCGCCTTGCCGTCAAGGGCCGTCTTTACGGCGCGCACCGCCGGAATCCCCAGCAGGGTCTGACCGCCGACCACGCCCGCGCCGTGCATCTGCCACACGCTCTTGGCCTGTGACGATTTGCCGAGCTTGCGCGCCGCCTCTTCGGTCAGGCGAAACTCCGGGAAGTCGCCGTAAGAGGCGGGTTTCAGCGTCGAAAGCCACTTCTGCGCCGCGCTCTTGGGGCAGCCCCAGAAGGGATAGGTCTCATCGGTCATCAGCCGGTTCATCTTGGCGGCGACCGCAAAGCGGTTATTGGTGTTGTCGGGTTTATCGACGACGTTCTTGACGAGGAAGTCCCACATCTGGGCCCAGCCCTCGAGGCCGAGCTTGGCCGCCGTGCCGCGCGGGAAGCCGAAATTAAAATCGAATCCTACGAAAACCCGGTCGCCGCGCTTGTGCAGATCGGCGAGGAGGGTTTTCAGAAGCGCAACGGCTTCGGCGCGCGTAGCCGGATTATGCCCTTCGTAGGACAGGCGAAAGCGCACATCGCGCTTCATCACCCCGATCCATACCGAAGACTCGCCGGTCTTCTTGCCCTCGGCGGCGCTCCAGTCAACGATCACATAGGCTCCGAAAAGACGCGCCATAGGGCTACTCCGATACGGGGACAAATACGGGGGCAAACAATCGGGCGCTTTTAGCCCAAGGTGGCGGCGTGGCCAAACCCTAAACTGTGCATTGTCGGCGCGAATACCGCTTTTATGGTTACACAAGGGGGGAAATCCTGTGTACAACGGGCGCAGTTCAATGCTTACAAGGGTGTGAGGCTCATGACCGTCCTACGCGCAGGGGTCGCCGGTGCCGGCGTTTTCGGGGGGTATCACGCCAACAAGTACAAGGAGGCCGAAGCGGCCGGCCGTGTTCGCTTTGTGGGTATCTACGATCTCGATAAATCTCGCGCCGAGGCCGCGGCTGAAAAGCTGGGCGTCAAGGCTTTTGGCGGCGATGAGTTCGAGGCGTTTCTGGCCGAACTGGATGTCATTACCGTGGCCGTCCCGGCCTTTGCCCACGCTCAGGTCGCGCTGAAGGCACTGGCGGCGGGGGTGCACACCTATGTCGAAAAGCCGCTGGCTATCACGGTCGAAGACGGTGACGCCATGGTTGCTTTGGCCGCCGAAAAGGGCGTGGTGCTGGCCTGCGGTCATCAGGAGCGTGCTGTGTTTGAGGCCATGGGGCTTTACGCGGTGCCGGAACGTCCGCTGCGCATGGAAGCCGTGCGCAATGGCACGGTTTCGACGCGCAATCTCGACGTGTCGGTGGTGCTTGATCTGATGATCCACGACCTCGATCTGGGGCTGACCCTGGCCGCCGGAGAGGCCGGCGGTGTCGAGGTATCGGCGCGCTTTCGTGAAGAGGCCGGATACACGGCCGTGGGCGCCGATGAGGTCTCGGCCGAGGTCAAGTTCGACGACGGCTTTGTGGCGACTTTTGCGGCGTCGCGCATGGCCGAGGCGCGCGAACGCACCATGCGGCTGGTCTATCCGTCGGGGGAAGTGTTCATCGACCTGCTGAACCGCAAGTTTGAAAACGGCACGCCGTTCGATCTCAATCCCGACTTTGCGCAGGCCGATATTGCGCGTGACCCGCTGGGGACCAGCGTGTTTCGTTTCCTCGATACGGTAGCGGGACAGCGCGATAAGCCTCTGGCGACCGGCGAAGAGGCGCTGAAAGCCCTGTGTCTGGCGCTGGCGATTGATGACGCCGTGTCGGGTAAGGACGAGGCTTAGGACTCATATCATGAACGTCTTTGTGGGGATGTTTCGCGCGAAGCGCCTGATGCCATAAATACGCCCGCACATCGAATGTACTTTGGGCACGAACAGAGTTGCCGCTCGGCATTCGTGTTTTTCGTGCCGTTCGTGGCTAAATCTTACCGGCTTTTGAAAATCACGGCAAAGGCCAGCACGGCATAACCCGCACCCATCAGCACATATTTGTACTGGGTCATGAAATCGACGCCTTCGCCCTCGAACGGGCGGAAATAGCCGATCAGACTGGCGAACACGAGGCTCACCGAGATCAGAAACAGCAAGATTGTCGTTGCCGTCAGTTTCATGAAATACCCGCGCGTTTACCCCGGTTCCGCATCCTATCCGCAGTTATTCAAACATTTGTGATGAGATCAATGGGGCGTTAAGGATTTTTTTGCGGCGTTGCACCGAAGTCGGGAAGTCGCCCGTCAACATTCGCGCACAGGGTGAAAAATAAAGAGTTTGCCGTGAAAAACCTCAAAGCGCCGGCCGCAGGAACAGCAGTTCGTGCAGCACCACCAGACAGGTAAAGACCGAG
>NZ_JAIWNX010000246.1 GCF_020217185.1 Asticcacaulis sp. | reverse complement strand
GTGGCAACCATGACGCGCAACACGCCCAGTTCCGACGGTTCAAAGCGTACCCGCTTCTGTGCAATGGCGAGGAAGGGCAGGATGGAGGTCGCGCGCATAATCGCCTGATAGGACTCGCCGTACTTTTCTTCACGCTTGCGGTCGATGCTGTTGGCCCCAAGGAGGCTCAGCGCCAGTAACGTCCCGAAAAACACCCAGGCGGCCAGCGTGCCGGTGGTGATCAGGTGCGTCGCCGACAACAGGCCGATACCGGCCAGCACCGGGTGACGGCTGATGCGGATGATGCCACTGACCGGATGGTCGGGCAGTTTGCTCAGCGAGCGCAGGGCCGTCGGGCTGGGGCTCAGGGCCCCGACGATAATCAGCATCAGGCTAATGAAGTTGACCCCGAAGGCCAGAATTTTCAGGACAAACGGTGCCGACCACAGGTGCAGATTAGCCGGGTCGCCACGCGAGTCGTAATAGGCGGCGATCATCCAGAAAAAACCCATGATCGACAACAGGCTGAACAGGATGAAGTAGGTGCGGATGCCGATGGCGCCGATCATCTGCTGCCGCAGATCGGAGCCGGACACCAGAATATGAATCAGGATGAAGAAGGCGCAGGCCAGAGCCAGGGTCCACATGAGAAGATCGCCTTACAGGTACTGAATCAAAGGGGAATTGAGCACGTCGCCGTCCTTGGGGGCTGGTTTGGGCGCCGGCGGCGGGGCGTCGTCATTGTCCGTGTCATCAGTGCGATGATCGTGAACCGGCGGCTTGGGGGTGGGTTCTGGCGGCGGCGGCGCGGGGGGCGTCAGTTCTTTTTCGATCTCGGCCAAAGGTTTACGGATAATCGCTTCGACATGGTAGAACCAGCGCCGCGCGGTTTCCATGGCGGCCCTCGGCCCTTCGGCGCGCGCCGTCAGCGCGTCATTGGGATCCCACAGGATCAGTTCGAAATCGGGCTTTGACGGGTCGTTGAACATCAGGCGGATGGTGACGCGATCCACCTGTGGTGCGATATCGTCGAACATCTTGTGTGCGCCACCGCGGATAATGCGGGCGGCGACCTTGTTATTGACGAACACCTCGATACCGATCAGTTCGGCCATGCTGTAGAGGCGCGTCGGCAGTTTTCCGAACTCACGCACGATGACGCAGCGATTGCCGAGGTAGGAGAGGGCGGCGGCGGCCTTGCGCGCCGGTTCGATGGAGGCCACATCGGCCTTGGCACCATTCAGCGCCTCCGCGACTTCGTCCTCAAGCTTTTTGGGCGCTTCGACGCGCGAATCCCATATCCGGTAAAGGATAAGCAGGATGGCCAGGGCGGCTGCCGTCAGGATGATGATGGTCGGCAGATACTGGTTCACGGCGCTTGCGTTCAACCCCCAAATACGAACAATGACGGCATATTAACCACGAATTGGCGCAGCCGTTAAGAGCCCGCACGCCACAGGTGTGGATTTAATCCTTGGAAGCGCGCTCAATTTCCGGTTCGGATTGTGTCGGGCGGACCGGTTGCGCCTTGGGCGGCGTGCGTTTGATCACCGCGTCGATATGTGACAGCCATTTACGGCCCAGTTGTACCGCCTCGCTGGCCGTTTTGGGGTAGGCCGCATGAGTCGTCAGGTCGCCGAACAGGGTGACCTCAAACTCCGGCGTTTCCAGATCGTTGAAGATCAGGCGCAACACGACGCGCGAGGCCCCCGGATAGGTTTCTTCGAGCACACGGCGCGGTTCGCCCTTCTGCGTGCGGGCGACTACGCGCTCATCGACGATCAGTTCCGCCCCTTCGATCTCATCAAACGTAAAGACCAGACCGTGCCGCCCCAGATCCCACAGAATGGCCAGATCACCGTGCGTGAAGTCGAGGCCAGCGGCCTTTTTCGTGCCGGTATCAAAGATGATGGCGTCCGGGGCCTTGCCGATGGCGGCGGTCAGGCCGCGCGTCAGGCGGCGCGTGCTCTCATACCACCACAGTGCCCCTGACGCGACGAGGGTCAGGAGCAGGGCCGCAAAGGCAAACCACAAGATGACGCGGAAGGCTTCTTCCATCACACCGTTACATGACCGATCATATATTTAATCAGTCCTTACCGGTATCGGGTTAAGAATAGGTATAGTGCCTGCTAAACGTCCAGTTCCACGCCCACCGGGACGTGGTCCGACGGTTTGGCATCGTCATGGGTGCGACCGCGGGCGTCTTTGTGGATTTCAAAGCCTTTCAGGCGGTCGGCGGCCTGCGGCGACAACAGGTGGTGGTCGATGCGGATGCCCTCGTTCTTTTGCCACGCCCCGGCCTGATAGTCCCAGAAGGTGTAGCGGTTGCCTTCGGGCGGCCGCAGGTCGCAGGCGTCGCTATAGCCGAGGTTTTTCAATGATTGATAGGCGGCGCGCGTCTCCGGCTGATAAAGCGCGTCATCCAGCCACGCCGATTCCCGGTAGAGGTCGGCTTTTGTCGGGATGGTGTTGAAATCACCTGATAAAAGGCTGATCTCTTCAAAGGCCAGTATCTCTTTGGCCCGCGCCTGCAAGCGCTTGTACCAGCGGTGTTTGTAAGGATATTTATCAGTGCCGATCGGGTTGCCATTGGGCAGATAGATCGAGGTGACACGCACCGGCACCGGGCCATCGACCACGGCTTCTATATAGCGCGACTGCTCGTCTTCCGGCTCGCCCGGCAGGCCGCGCACCACGTCGATCAAGGGGCGCTTCGACAACAGGGCCACGCCGTTCCACGTCTTTTGCCCGTGCACAGCGGCATTGTAGCCCAGCCGCTCAAAGGCCTCATAGGGGAATTTTTCGTCGAGGCATTTCAGTTCCTGAAGGGCGCAGACATCGGGCTGCGTCTCCTCAAACCACTCCAGGATCAGGGGCAGGCGCGCATTGACCGAATTGACGTTGTAGGTGAAGATTTTCATGCCGGACCCTGCTGAGTTGTTGAACGCTTCCTACCCCGCTTTGCGGCTTACCGCTACAGTTTGGGCTGCGGTTTTTTCGGCCCCTTCAGAAAACGCGGCAGGGTGACGCCCTGTGGTTTCAGCGTGTATTTCAGCTTATCGGGACGCGGTGGGGTGAGGAAGCTGTCGTCCGGCGTAAAGGCCGGGATATTGGGGTGCAGGCTGATGCCCAGTTTGCGCAGCTGCGTCACGGGTTGCGCAAGCTGCGCCAGGCTTTGCACGCTGGTCTGATAGCCGGATTCCACCGCCAGATCATAGGCGTGCCATTCGCGGATTTCGACGCCTTCGGGTTCGGGAATGATCAAAAGGTCACAGGCCAGACGGCTTTGCTCCAGATCCGCCGCCGTGGTGATGGTGGCCGAGCGCATCAGTATCGAGACAATCGGTGGCCCCTTGCGCCAGTCGCCTTTGAGGAACCAGGTCGGCAGGCTTTTGGGGACGTGCACGCTCTTGGGGTCGATGCCCTTGGCGCGCGTCACATCGACGCCGATGACCGTCCCCAGATGCGAATTGCGCATCATCAGGGCCGGGAAGGAGCGCATTACCGCCCCATCGACCAGCACCTGATCGTCTTCGACCACCGGCGGCATCACGCCCGGCAGGGAGATAGAGGCGCGCAGGGCCTGACGCAGGCGGCCGGTCTTGTGCACCTTGATGGTGCCGGAGGTGAGGTTGGACGACAGGCAGAAGAAGGGCAGGGGCAGGTCTTCGATCAACACATCGCCAAAATGCTGCTCTAACCGCTGATCGACCTTGCGCCCGCCGGTCAGGGCGACAAAGGGGAAGGTGACGTCATCCAGCGGCGAGGAGACGACAAAGGCTTCGCGGATATGGGCGTCGATTTCAGCGTCGGACCAGTCGAGCGCCACGCAACCGCCGATGATCGCCCCCATGGACGAGCCGCAGATAAAGTCGATGGGGATGTGGGCTTCACGCAGGGCCTGCACCGCGCCGATGTGCGAAAAGGCGCGCGCCCCGCCGCCGGAAAACACCACGCCGATGGAATGGCCGGTGACGATGCGGGCGATGCGTGCCGCGTCGGGTAGCGAGTGTTCACCCACGTGGAACCAGCGCGCCGGTTTGAAGGCGTCCAGCCAGTCGCGCGTATGCGCGATCACCTTACGCCCGTCGGCCTCCTGCGCCTGAATGAGGATCAGATCGGGCGCGCGTTGCAGCCCCAGCGGGTCGAGCAGTTGCGAGTCCTCTAGGTTCAGCGTGCTGGCCGGCAGGCGCGCCGGGTCGCTGTGGGGGCGCTGCGAATGGTGGCGGGCGTCGGCGATCCAGAAGGTGTGATCGACCTGACGTGAACTGAGCAGCCGCCAGTGGCTTTCCGGCTTTTCGGCGACGTGCAGCACGTAGTCGTTGTGCGCCTCAGCTTCGGCGAAAATATCGGCGCCGGTGCCGTGGTGATCCTTGTCGAGTACGGCGACGCGATAGCCCAGCGCGCGTACCTGTTCGGCGATACGTTCGACCAGCGGGCGGACGATGATGTCGTTCAGCGCAAAAAAAGCGAAGACATTGGGGGTGTTGTGGCGGCGGCCTTCGCGCGGGGTGCCGGAGCGGGCGCGCTCGATCATCTGCTTCGACAGGGCCAGCAACACGTCCGGCGCGGCTTCGATGGCCTTGAGGAAGTCGGCCTTGGGCAGGACCATAAGTTCGCAATCGCGCAGGGCAATGACGGTCGAGGTGTGCGGCGTGTCGGCAATCAGCGACATTTCGCCTACCGGCTCGCCCGGCTTGATCACCCCGATCAGGTGCAGACCCTGATGATCGTCGTCGTGGCGGAACACGCCCATGCGTCCGCTGCGCAACAGGTAGAGGTGATCGGACTCGTCACCGGCGCTGAACAGACGCGTGCCGCCGGTCAGGGTAATCCAACTGGCGGCCTTCAGTCCGGTCGGCGTGTTGAACAGTCGGGCGAGGGCGGCTTCGAGAGAGGTGTCTTCCGCCATGCGGGTGGCCTTGAATTATGAGTCTCTTGCCCATAGATAGCCCCGGCGGGCGCTGTTGCCAATGTGGTTAAAAACTGTGGAGCTTGCGTAGGATGAGCGTTAATCTGGTCAAGCTGTGTGTGGGGGCCGATACGGTCGATGACCTGCTCCGCTGGGAGCAAGGACACAAGACCCGCACCATCCATACGCGCCAGACGCCCAAACGCGCCGAAGAACTGCTGGATGGCGGTTCGCTCTACTGGGTGATCAAGGGGGTCATTCTGGTGCGGCGGCCGATCGCAGCCATCGACACGGTGGAGGGCGACCTGCCGCAATGCCTGATCACGGTTTCGACCGAACATATCCTGACCGAGCCGCAGCCGCGCCGTCCGTTTCAGGGCTGGCGCTATCTGGAGGTCAAGGATTCGCCGCGCGACCTGCCGCAGGGGGCAGGAGGCGAGGCGCTACCGGCGGACCTGATCGCCGCTCTGCGCGACGCCGGGGCGTGGTGACGATCTCTGTGCTAAACTGGCGACGAATCGCCGGGACGTGATGCCCGGAAAGAGTCACAGGCGGAGGGACGTCGATGCGTTATCGCGAACTGTTGGACGGGCCTGTGGATTTTGGCGATGTCGGGTTTCTGGCGCGTCTTGACGCCTTAAGCCGGGCACGCTCCGATCTCGATTATGACCGCGTGCCGCTGGTGCTTCTGGGAGCGGGCTCGGTGATGGCCCAGAGCTTTGTCCGCTATGCCTGCGAGCGGCTGAATGTCATCGCCGTGGTCGATAATCTGCGCGACGGGCAAAGCCTTTACGGCTTGCCGGTGATTGGCGACGCGGCCTTGAGTCAGCTTCTGACAAAGACACCCGACGCGGTCGGCGTCATTTGTGCCGGCTCGGAAAAACCGGCCAAGCATTTTCAGGCCATCTGGGGCGCGCATCCGGGGCCCTTACTGTTCTATTTCGAGGTCATGCCAAAGCTGGGGCAAACCTTTAGCGGCAATGCCATGTTTACGGCGCTTCAGGCCTTTTCGGACCGCGACGAGGTCGCCGCCATCCATCGTCTGGGGCAAGAGCTGTTCACGGACACCGAAAGCCTTCGCACCCTGTCGGCGCTTCTGGCCTACCGTCTGACCTGGGATGCGGCGGCGCTGGACGGCATTGTCCGGCCGCATGATCAGATCTATCTCGACAATGCGCTTTGCCCGCCGTCGCGCGACGATGTGCTGGTCGATGGCGGAGCCTATGATGGCGATACGGTGCGCGCCTTCTTCGGGCATCTGGGCGGGCCATGCCGGCAGGTGCACGCCTTTGAGCTGGATCCTGAAAATTTTGCGGCCCTGAGTGAGGCCTTTGCCGCGACGCCGCACGTGACCTGTCACGCCGCCGGCCTGTGGAGCCAGGCCGACACGGTGCGGTTTTCAGCCACAGGGGCGATGGGGAGCCGTATCGACGCCGACGGTAGCATTGAGCTGCCGGTGGTCGCCCTTGATGCGCTGAATCTGGGGGAGGTCACCTTCGTCAAGCTGGATATCGAAGGCGCCGAAGGTCCGGCCCTCGAAGGGATGCGCCGGACGATTGAGACCTATCGGCCGAAACTGGCCATCAGCGCCTACCACACATCCGACGATCTCCTGCGCCTGAGCGCCCTGATCCAGGACATGCGGCCCGACTATCGCTTTGAACTCAGACACTATTCCGGCATGATCTGGGACACGCTGCTGTACGCCGGCTAACCCCTTAAACCGCGATATTGTCGATCAGGCGCGTCTTGCCCAGCCACGCCGCCGCCAGAAGGCGCAGGTTCGGCGTCTGCGCGTCGGCAACCGCCAGCGTATTGGCGTCGCGCAGCTCCACATAGTCCACCGGACCGAAACCGGCGGCCAGAAGGTTGGCCTTCGCCGTGTTGAGCGCCTTTTCGCGCTCGCCACCGGAACGCACGGCTTCAGCCACGGCGTTCAGCTCGACGATCAGGCGCGCCGCCGTCTGGCGTTCCTCAGGGCTGAGATAGGCGTTGCGCGACGACAGGGCCAGACCGTCGGCTTCGCGCACGGTCGGCATCCCTACCACCGCCACCGGCAGGTCGAGATCGCGCACAAAGGTCTTTACGACCTGAAGCTGCTGGTAATCTTTTTCGCCAAAGATGGCGACGTCGGGCTGCACCTGATTGAACAGCTTCATGACCACCGTGGCCACGCCGTCGAAAAACTGCGGGCGGAAGGTGCCTTCCAGTTCGCGCGCCGGGCCTTCGACGTGGACGCTTGAGGCAAAGACGGCGGGGTACATCAGATCAACGCTCGGCAGATAGAGCAGGTCCGCCCCAACGCTTTCCAGAAGCTGCGCGTCCTTGTCCTCGGTGCGCGGATAACGGTCGAAATCCTCATGCGGCGCAAACTGTTTAGGGTTTACGAAGACCGAAACCACCACCACGTCGCTTAAGGTTTTGGCGTGCCGCACCAGCGCCAGATGCCCGTCGTGCAACGCGCCCATGGTCGGCACAAAGCCGATACGCAGCCCTTTGTGGCGAAAGCCGGAAACCGCGTCGCGCAGGGCGCTCAGGTCGCGGACGCGGGGCAGGAGAGAAGCAGCGGAAGCGGACATGGGGCATTAACCAAAATTACTAACGACGATTTAAACGGCTTGTGAGAGGATGAAGCTATGCGCTCTCTCTTTTCCGTTTCGAGACTGGCTCTGCTGACCGTCGCCTGCGTGGCGGCCGGACTGTCGGGGTGCGATATGCCCAAGGGCGACGGCAAGGATTTCCAGCGGATGGCCGCGCGTTTAGCCGAAATCGACATCGAAGGAAAGGGTGACCAAGCGTCATCCGCTTCGGAATCTTCCTCCTCCGCTACGCGTGACGAACAGATTCAACTGGCTTTTGAGACGGCCAAGGAACTGACCACGGGCAAGGATGGCCTGCTGGCCGCCGTGCCGAAGGACGCCGCCGGTAACCTGATCCGCGTGGTCAATCCGCTCGATATGGAGCGCCCTGACGCGGACACGCCGCTGGAGACGGGCGTTTCTCCTGCCGCGACGACGAGGCTGGCCCAGACCCAGACCGAGGCCCGGACAGAGCCACCGGTACAGGCAGTGGTTGAAAAAGTTGCGAAAGCTCCGGTGCTCAAAACCGTAGCCAAACCCGCCGATAACGGTATCGAGCAAATGGTCCGCAGCGTTCAGGTGGGCTCATTCAGCTCACGCGCCGTGGCCGAAGCGGCGTGGCACGACCTGCGTGCCAAACATCCGGGTCTTGATAATTTCAATCCGATCCTGCAACCGGTCACCGCCGCTAATGGTCAGGTGCTGGTGCGCCTGCGCATCGGGCCGGTACATTCACCTCAACAGGCCGAACGTCTGTGCAACCAGTTGGCTATTCAGGACGCCTGGTGCCGTAAGGCGGGGTAACGTCGGTATTAAGCCGCGAAAACGATTTTAGCGAATCCCCGCGCCGTGTAAAGGTGAGGGGTATGAAGCATCACAAAGACATCAAAGCCCTTGTGCTCGACATGGCCATCGTCGCCGTGCCCAAGATCATGGCGGTATTGATGATGCTGGCCGGCGCCTTCCTGCTGGCTTCGGTGCTGTCGCCTATTGATCCCGAAGCCATGCCGTTTGTGCGTCAGTGGCTGCCGCTTGAGGTGGTGGAACTGTCGCACGTCGCCGGTGTCGCCACCGGGGTGTTGCTGTTGTTTGCGGCGCGTGGCCTGTGGGAGCGGCTGGATTCGGCCTGGTATATGGCGCTGGGTCTGCTGGTCGCCGGGGCCATCCTGTCGATGACGCGCGAACTGGCCTTCGGCGTAGCCGAGGTGATGGTGGTCTGCGCCCTGCTGCTCCTGCCGTGCAAGCGCGCCTTTAACCGCCGCTCACGTCTGATGACGCTAACGCTGAAGCCGATCTGGTTGCTGGTGACGGCGACCGTGCTGATCCTTGTGGCCACAGCGGGCTTCTACTTCTATGAGCGCACCCCCTATGCCCATGAACTGTGGCAGCGCTTTGCCTATGAGGCCAGCGTCTCGCGCTTCCTGCGCGGTCTGGTGGTCATCGCCATTACGGTGGCCTTGTTCGCTCTCTATCGCCTGTTCGGGCTGGCGCGCGCCACGCCGGACCTGCCTGATGATGAAGATATGGAGGATCTGCGCGGAGTGGTTTCGCTGGCGCGGGACCCGCAGGCCTGGCTGGCGCTTACCGGCGACAAACATATCCTGTGGAATGAGGCGCGCACGGCCTTTGCCATGTATGGTGTTGCGGGTCGTAACTGGGTGGTCCTGTCCGCCCCCGTCGGCCCGCCGGAAGAGGTGCAAAAGCTGGGCTGGCGGTTGAAGGAAATGGCGGCACTGGCCAATGCCAAGCTGTCCATCTACCGCGTAACGACGGAGTTCCTGCCTCTGGCCATTGATCTGGGGCTAAGGCCCTTCAAGATCGGCGAAGAGGCGCTGGTGCCCGTACAAAGCTTCGATCTGGCGGGGAAAAAAGGTTACAGTTTTCGGCAGGTGTGGCGCAAGTTCGAACAGGCCGAAGCCCAGTTCGAAGTGCTGCATCCCGAAGCGGTGGAGACCCATCTGCCGCGCCTGAAAGCCATTTCCGATGCCTGGCTGGAAGAAAAGAAGGGCAAGGAGAAGGGCTATTCTCTGGGCTATTTCGATCCGGACTATATCCGCCTGACGCCGATCGCCGTCATCCGCATCGGCGGTGAAATCATGGCCTTTGCCAATCTGTGGGCCGCCGAAGGCCGGACTTCTCTCAGCCTCGACCTGATGCGCTATGCGCCGGAGGCCCCGCCCAATATCATGGAGTATCTGTTCCTTCGGCTGATCTTTTACGCCCGCGACGAAGGTTATCAGTGGTTCAGCCTCGGCATGGCCCCGCTGGGCGGGCTGGAGGCGCGGCCTTTAAGCCCCATGTGGAACAAGATCGCGGCGCTGATCTACGCCTATGGTGGCGAGATGTACAATTTCGACGGTCTTCGCGCCTATAAGGAAAAGTTCAAGCCGGTCTGGAAGCCGATCTACTTCGCGGTTTCCGGTAACGAAGCGGCGCTGATGCCGGCGCTTCTGGCGGTGGTGCAACTGGGTGGGCGCGTCGATAAGGCCAAAGAGGCCTAACCCTCTATCTCCAGCGCATGGCTGTG
>NZ_JAIWNX010000245.1 GCF_020217185.1 Asticcacaulis sp. | reverse complement strand
GGTAATGCCCTCGGGCGTGACGCGAAAGGCGTGGGCCAGAAATTCAACCCCGGCCGCGCGCGCCGCTGCATAGGCCCGGCCGAAGACCGGGTCGAGGTCACGAGCCACATCAAAACGAAACACATCGTCGCGCTGTACGCAAAAGACCACCACGGCGCGCGCGCCAGCCTCTACGCGCCCGATCAGTTCCATGAGATGTTTGGCGCCGCGTTCGGTCACGCTGTCGGGAAACTCCGCCAGTCCGGGAACGCGGCTATAATGGACGTTCTTGATTTCAACCCACGCCTCTGCCTGCTGAGTGTGTCCTTGCAACAGCCAGTCGATGCGCGAATTGTGCCCATAGCGCACCTCCGGACGCTGGCTGGCATAGCCGCGCAGTTCCGGCACCTGCTGATCCCTTATCAGGTCGCCGATCAGGCGGTTGGGCCACTGCGTATTCACCCCGACCCAGGTATCACCTTCGCGCAGAGCCTCCAGCCGCCAGCGCAGCTTTTTCGCCGGGTCACTTATTTCGGTCAAAAGCGCAGGTGTGCCCGGTCTCAGTAGCCCCAGCATCTTGCCGGGATTGGGACAATGGCTTACGACGGTTGCACCCGTATCCAGTTCGACATCGGCGAAGAATCGCTTGTATCTCGTTACCAGACGGCCTTGAGTAAATCTGTGCGCGAATGGCATGAGCGATTCCGGGGGCTAGAGCGAAATGACTTTGGGTGGAAACGCCATTTCGCTCTAAATTTTTGTTTTGTCGCGATGTTTTTGCGGAAAACCGCTCACACTTTTCCGCACATCGCTCTAATGTTCAGGGTCGTGATAAGGAGCCTGCCTCATGACGGTCAATACAGAAAATCCCACCGCCGCCGTTATCATTATCGGCGATGAAATCCTGTCGGGCCGCACACAGGACACCAATGTCAATACGCTGGCCAAATTCCTGGGCGCGTTGGGCATCGACCTGATCGAGGTGCGCATGATCCACGACGATGCGCCGCAGATTGTGCGGACGCTCAACGAACTGCGTAGCGCTGTGGATTACGTCTTTACCACCGGCGGCATCGGGCCGACTCACGATGATATCACCGCCGACTGCGTGGCACAGGCCTTTGGGGTGACGATTGCCGAGCGTGAGGACGCGCTGAAAATCCTGCTGGATCGCTATGGTGGTGACGCGCGCCTTCTTAACGTCAATAGCCGCCGCATGGCGCGTATTCCGGAGGGGGCGTCGCTGATCCTTAATCCGGTGTCCGGTGCGCCGGGTTTCCAGATCGAAAACGTCTTCGTTATGGCGGGGGTGCCGCGCATCATGGCCGGTATGCTCAATGACGTGGCCCCGCGCCTGCGTCAGGGCGAACAGGTGCAGGCGCGCACGGTCAAGGCGACCTTTGTTCCCGAAAGTCTGGCGGCGGACATTCTCAGCGCGCTCGATAAGCACTATCCCGATCTGTCGCTGGGTTCCTATCCCTTCGGCATCTTCCCCGATGAGTTTGGTACGCAACTCGTCATCCGGGGGCGCAATCGCGAGGCCCTTGATGAGGCGTTTCAGGCCTTGCTCGACGACCTGCCCGCCGTGGTCGAAAAGGCCCGCGAACGCTTCCCCGACGCCCGTTTTGAAGAACTCGTTACTCAGGATTGATCATGAAACTCAAGGCCCTTCTTCTCGTCACCGCCGCGCTGGGTTGCGTGACCACCCCGGCCCTCGCCAAGCCGAAGGCCAAGCCCGCTGCCCCGGTTGCGGCCGTGGCCGAAGCGCCCGAAATCACCGCTGCGCGCCTGCGTGACGCGGCCCTGCAATCGAACGGGGCCTATGAGTTCGTCACGCAACTGACGACGCGCTTCGGCGCGCGTCCGGCAGGCTCGGAGTCCGAGCGTAAAGCCGCCGAATGGTCGGCGGCCGAGCTGAAAAAAATGGGCTTTGAGAATGTCCGCATCGAAACCTTCCCGCTGGTCATCTGGCAACGCGGGGCCGAAAGCCTCGAAATCACCGGTCCCTTCGCGCAGAAGATGGTGGTGACGGCGCTGGGCGGCTCAGGCGCGACGCCAGCCGAGGGGGTAGAGGGCGAGGCGGCCCTGTTTGAAACCTACGCTGAGTTCATCGATTCCAAGGCCGACCTGACCGGCAAGATCGTCGTCATTCTGCAACCCACCGTGCGCACTCAAACGGGGCAGGGCTATGGCGTCAATTCCGGCTCGGTGCGCCGAAGTGGACCGGAAGAGGCCAAGAAGCGCGGTGCCGTCGGGTATGTCATGCGTTCGCTGGGCACCGAGGATCATCGCTTCGCCCACACCGGTGCCACGCGCTTTACCGGGGTAGATGGCCTGCCGGCTCTGGCCATGTCGCCGCCGGATGCCGAACAGTTCGAGCGTCTGCTGAAGTTGCAACGCGCGGGGGAAGCCGGTCCGCTGCGCCTCAAAATGCTATCCACTCCCACGGTGCGCACAGGCGGTCAGTCACAAAACGTAATCGCTGAGATCAAGGGGGCCAAGCGTCCGGAAGAGATTATCACCATCGGGGGACACCTCGATAGCTGGGATCTCGGCACCGGAGCGATCGACGACGGGGCCGGGGTTGCCATTACCATGGCCACGGCCAAGCTGATGATTGATCACAAGCTGCGTCCGGAACGCACGGTGCGCGTGGTCTTCTGGGGCTCCGAAGAGGTGTCACAGCCGGGGGATCTGGGTCTGTCCGGGGCGGTGGCCTATGCCAAATCATCCGAAACGGACAAGCACATCGCCGCCGCCGAGTCCGATTTCGGAGCGGACGTGGTCTATTCACTGGCCCTGCCCAAGAGTGACGCACCCGATTTCAACAAGACGCTGGGTAAGGTGCTCTATCCGCTCAGCATCTTCATCGAGCGTGATCCGGCAACGGGCGGCGGCCCGGACACCAGCCCGCTGAACGCGAAGGGTGTGCCGATCTTCGACCTGCAACAGAACGGCACGGACTATTTCGATGTCCACCACACAGCGGACGATACACTTGACCGCATCGACCCGAAGAAGATGAGCCAAAACGTCGCCGCCTGGGCTGCAACGGTGTGGATGATCGCCAATACCAGCGTCACCTTCCAGCCGACCAATGGTAAGTAACGTAAAAGCAGGGCGGAAAACCGTTTACAGTTTTCCGCCCCTTGCTATAAGGGCCGACCGGTTTGCGGGCATGGCGGAATCGGTAGACGCAACGGACTTAAAATCCGTCGGAGCAATCCATGCCGGTTCGAGTCCGGCTGCCCGTACCAAGCCCTTGCGGCGGTGATTTTCAATCCTTCAAAAAAAGCGGATGAGTTGAACCCTCTTTAACGCAGTGGATTATTGCGCCATGACATCTGTCGGTTCAGAATAGCGTTTAAATACGGAGTTTAGCCTTGTCGGAAGCGCACCCTGTCGATGTTCATGTCGGCACAATCATCCGCAATCGCCGCAAACAATTGAAAATGAGTCAGCAAGACCTGGCCAACGCGATTGGTGTCACCTTTCAACAGGTACAGAAGTATGAGCGTGGATCAAACCGCATCAGCGCGTCGAAGCTTTATCAGGTGTCACAGGTATTAAACATGCCCGTCGCCCATGCCTTTGAAGGGCTGGATTTGCAAAGTAAGGCGGCCTTCAGTGACACAGAAAACACAGTGTCCGTCTTTCTGATTTCGGCAGAGGGCGTTGAGATGGCAAAATACTTCGCCAAACTTTCGCCCATCCGTCGGCGCGGTGTCCTGACACTTGTCAAATCCATCCTCGCGGAAGACGACAAATAGCGGCAGCCTCTGTCCAGGTTCATTGCCCGATGTCGAATTACCGTGCAATATGCTCGGGCTGTTGCGGGGACAGACTAATGACCGAAATCAAAGCGGGGCTCAACTCATTGACGCCGCGCCAGAAAGAAATCTTGCGCCTCATAGCGAGAGGGTTTCAGGCAAAGGAAATTGCCAGGGAACTGGGTATAGCCGAAGGCACAGTACGCACCCACATGGAGGAGGCGCGGGCTCGCCTTGTTGTGGCCAGTACCCGTGAAGCGGCCCGCTTACTGAGCGCTGCAGAAGGCCTCCGTAATAATGACAGACGGCAGACATTGCAGATAGCGCCGGCGGCAACAGACACGCCATCCTCATCGGGCATTCCCACCTATGAGGCGACCCATGCAGAACAGGCAGTCAATCACAATACACTTCACCGATCTGCAAATGGCTCTGGAACGGCTGATGCCGCATCAGCGCGCGACGGAGATAGAAACCCTGGTCATGCAGGTGAAGCTCGAAGCCTCGACGGTCAGCGACAAAGCGGCCCTGCTGACGCTTCTGTGCGGCGTAGCTTTTCTCAACGATACATCGCCCTCATTGGTGGATTGAATGCCCTCAGCGTCATCCAGTGGTTTGCGCTGATTGTACTGGGCGCAGTCGTGGCCGTTTTGCTTTTCGGCGGTCTCATGATTGGCCTTTTCGGTATGCTTCAAGCCGTTCAACAAATTCGCCGCTAGCCCGGAAGCACTGGCTGGTGGTCCAGCCATGAAAGATCTATCCATGAAACGTTCTGTTGCTGTTCAAACCGGTGCCGATCAATTATTTGTCGTTGAGGCCAAGATCGACGATACTCTGGCCGAAGCCGCCGCTCTGATGACGACTCTCTCACGTCTGCGCATCGACGGGCGTTTCTCCGCCGTGCTGGGTCAGGACGCTATTGTGGCCGTGGGTCGTGTCGTCAGCACCCTGACCGAGGCCCGCGGTGCATTGGTTGAAGCTCATCATCACCTCGATACGGTGAAAACGCAGGTCGGCTGTGGTGCAATGGCCATTGGCGATCTGCAAAACAAACCTGAGAAAAAAGAAGACGATCGGATGCTGCGCCATACGAACAACGGAACTGAAGCCGCGTGATTAGTCTGTGGTCGATGAGCGGAACCGTATTCGCCGTGATTTTTGGCGTCTATATGCTTTTCCGCGCGACCGTATTGGAAAAATGGGGCGTGGCGGCTATTCTTTTTGGATGGTTCGCCACGCCCTTTGTTCAGCAGGGCTATGAGTTGGGCGTACTGGGTAAGCTGCTGGATGTCTTTGTGCTGGTGGTATTACTTGGCGTGTCCGTCAAGGTGCGGCGTGTTTGGACGCTGCTTGTCTGTTCGTTTCAACTGGCCACTACCTTGTCGCATGCGGTGGTGGCGCTGGCGAACTGGAACTCATCTGAAAATATTGGATACTGGGCCTATTTCACCACCATGGGCCTGTTAGGTGGCAAAGGGATCGCACTGGCGATGGGTATAGGGGCGTGGGAAGCGGCCTTCTGGCGCAAACAACCGCTTACCTCCGCCATAACGATTTGATAACGCGCGGACCTACGCGGCCGGCGACAGATGGCGCTGTGACTTCACCGCCTGCTCGGCGATGGGCTGCATGATGCGTCCCAGACCATCGACATAGAGGCCATAGAGGCGGGCAAAGCCCCCCATATGCTCCTGAAGCGTTTCAACCGTGGCGCTCTGAAGATTGACCATGTCCTGCACGGTACGCACGCCCATGGCCTGACGTGACAGGCGGTCATAGTGCGAGATCGACTGATTGCCCAGTTCGGTTATGGCCTGATTGAGTTCTGACATCAGGTCGGCCGTCTGATGGCCGGCGGTGACGCAGGCCTTGAGCGCTTCGTTGCCCATTTCGACGCCGCGTTGTCCAAGGCGTTGGGTTTCAGCGTGGGTGCGGTTCAGTGCGTCCTGACCGATGGCCATGCCACGCTCAGTGGACTCCTTCACGGCATCCTGTGTGCGGTGCAGGGCGTCGGAGGCGGCAGAGGTGGCGGATTGTGCCGCACCGCTCAGCGTGTCAACGGCCTTTTCGACGGGTTTTTCAGGCGAGTTTTGCGGGGTTTTCAGCGGGTCCATAGTCGCATCCTTTCAGTCGGCTACGTGCGGGCATAGCCAGAGGGGAGAAGGGCAGGGGGTGAGCCGGTGAGGCGGCCTCTGTATAGCCCTTTGTCCGTAAGGATGTTGCGGTGCTTCCCGCGATGAGGGGTAAGGATTGCCTAAGGTTTAGCCGCGCCGTCCATAAGCCGCGTAAAAGGCGGCAACGGCGGCCTCGACCTCGGCTTCGATTTCGGCCTCGTCCGGTTCGGGGAGGTAGTTGAGGAAACGCGCCTTCTGATAACGGCTCTGGCACAGGGCGATGAACTGATGCGCCGCGCGTAAGGTATCGTCGATGACGAACTCGCCGGCCTGGGCCGCCTTGGCCAGAAAGTTGGCGACATTGCGCGCCCCGCGCAACGGGCCGTTTTCGTAAAAGGCCCGGCCTATGTCGGGCCAGCGTTCGGAAACTGCCATGATGACGCGGTAATTGCGCATGGTCGAGTCGGAGGTCACAATGCGTAAATATTGCTTGGCCCAGCGGCGCAGGGCTTCGCGATAGCCGCCGCCATCGACCTCAAACGAGTCAATCAGCCGCGCATGGATGGCGCAGTGGCGATCCACGAAGGCCTCGAACAGTTCCTCCTTGCTCTTGAAGTAGTTATAAAGCGTGCCCTTTGAGCCGCCCAGCTTCGCGGCGATGGCCGACATCGACGCAGCGTCAAACCCTTCTTCGAGGAAAATCCGGCTGGCCACATCCAGTATGGCTTCACGACGGGCGTCCTTGTCGGGACGAGATTTTAACTCTTGCATCTTAGCCTCGGTGTGGCGTGCAATCATTTGCAGACGTTGCGACGGACCACGTTTTGAATATGTGTCGTTGATACATCAGCCTTTTGCAGTGCGCAAAAAATTACTGACCGTACCGTACGGTTTGATTGACAATATAGCGATCGCGGCGTATAGGCGCAACAGATAAATGACCGTACCGTACGGTTCGCGAAACTGAGGGCGTACCTGATGTTTGTATTTAAACGACCCGCAATGGGTTTGCTTATGGGCGTTTCGGCCTTGGCGCTTACCGCCTGCGCCGCGCTGCCCAAGGCTGAGCCCGTTTCCCCGATTCCGACCGCCAGTGCTGTGCCTCAGGACATGCTGATCGGTCGCTGGTGGGAGGGCTATAAGGACGCGCAACTGACCGATCTGGTCCAAACGGCCCTGCGCGACTCCCCCAGTCTGACCGCTGCCGCCGGGCGGCTTCTGAAGGCCCGCGCGCTCGAAGATACCCAGAAGGCGACGCTTTATCCCACGGCTACAGCCCTTGGGGCCTCCCTGCAGATGGGCGGCAAAAATCCTGCAATCGATTCACTGACGCTCGGCGGCATCAATTTCGGCTGGGAGCTGGATTTCTGGGGCAAGAACCGCGCCGGGGTAAAGGCGGCGGTGTCGGCCGCCGAGGCCGTCCGCGCCGACGGACAGCAGGCCGTGCTGGTCCTTTCGACCTCTCTGGTCAGTGCCTGGTTCGAGCTGGGCCATATGTATAAAGACCTTGATGTCGCCGAACGCAATCTGGCCATCCGCACAGACACCCAGTCTCTGGTCGCGCAAAAGGTCGAGGGCGGTCTGCGCCCGCGCGCCGAGCTGGAACAGGCCCGCGCCAATGTCGCCAACAGCAAGGGCGAGGTGGCGGCTCTGAACGAGCGCATCCTGATCCAGCGTCACCTGATCGCGGCGCTGGCCGGTCAGGCCCCGGCCTTTGGTGAAGCCCTGCCGAGACCCGTCCTGCCCGATACGCACGATTTCAAGGCCCCAACGCGCATTGATCTGGAGCTGGTTGCCCGCCGTCCGGACGTGGCCGCTGCGCGGGCGCGGGCCGAACAGGCCGTACACGGCACTGAGCGCGCCAAGGCGTCCTTCTATCCCAATGTCAACCTGATGGCCTTTGCGGGCAAGGTGTTCCTCAACGACCTGTCCGGGTCGGGCATGGACGCCATCAATGCCGGCCCGGTGATCAGCCTGCCCCTGTTTGAGGGGGGCAAGCTGCGCGCCAATCTGCGCGGAGCCGAAGCCGATCAGTCGGTCGCTCTGGCCAGCTATCATCAGTCCGTCATCAACGCCATGCAGGAGGTCGCCGATACCGGTGCCAGCCAGACAGCGCTGAGCGAGCGGCTGAGCCTCTCCAATCAAGCCCTCGCTGCCAGCGAGGAGGCCTATCGCATGGCCCGTCTGCGCTACGAGGCAGGCCTCAGCGATTACGCCAGCCTGCTGGTTATCGAACAAAATCTCCTGTCGCAGCGGACCGCCAATACGGCCCTGCAAAGCCGCGCCCTGACCCTCGAAGTCGCTATGGTCAAAGCGCTTGGCGGTTCCTACTGAATTCCACGCTGAAGAAAAAGTGACGCACCATGTCCGATACTGAAAACACCCCGCCCGTTACGCCGGCTCAGACGTCCCCCGCCAAATCCAATGATCGCCGTCGTCAGCTCCTGACCGGTCTGGCCGCCGTCGTGGCCGTAGGCGTGCTGGGCTATGGCGCCTATTACATCTTGGTCGCCTCGCACTATGTTTCGACCGACAACGCCTATGTCGGGGCTGAAACGGCGCAGGTCAACGCGCTGGTCGGCGGGCCGGTGGCCCGCATCCTCGTCAAGGAAACCCAGACGGTGAAGGCCGGTGACGTGCTGCTGGTCATCGACGATGCCGATGCCAAGATCGCCGTTGAGTCCGCGCGCGCCGCTCTGGCCACCGCCGAACGCCGCGTCATGGGCTACTACGCCAACGACAAGGCGCTGGGCGGTCAGATGGGGGCCCGCGAAGCCGACATCGTGCGCGCCGACGCCGGGATCAAGGCCGCTGAGGCCGAGGTGAACCGCACCAAATTCGAGTTCGAACGCCGCAAGAACCTCGCCACCAGCGGGGCGGTGTCTCAGGAAGAGGTCGTGGCGACCGAAAGCGCCTATGCCGCGGCCATCGCCAACCTCAATGCTGCCCGGGCTGCCCGCATTCAGGCGCAGGCCGCGCTGGCTGCGGCCGAAGGCAACCGTCAGAGCAATGCGACGCTGATCGCGGGTGTTAAGCCGGGTGAAAACCCGGAAATCATGGCGGCGCGTGCGCGTCTCGCCTCGGCGGAACTGGCGCTGGAACGCACCGTTGTGCGCGCGCCCGTCGCCGGTGTCGTTACCCGCAAGTCGGTGCAGGTCGGCCAGCAGGTGCAGATGGGTTCGCCGCTGATGTCGGTGGTGCCGATTTCGCAGGCCTATGTCGATGCCAACTTCAAGGAAGTGCAGCTCAAGAAAGTGCAGCCGGGTCAGGAGGTTGAACTGACCTCCGATCTGTACGGCGAAGGTGTCAAGTACAAGGGCAAGGTCGTCGGCGTGTCCGGCGGTACGGGCTCGGCCTTTTCGCTGATCCCGGCGCAAAACGCTTCGGGCAACTGGATCAAGGTCGTGCAGCGTCTGCCGGTACGCATCCAGATCGACGAAAAGGACCTTAAAGAGCACCCGCTGCGCGTTGGTCTGTCGATGAAGGCCAAAATCGACGTATCGAAGTAAGGCCTGCCGTACATAACCGCCTTCCGGCTAGGCCGGTATCCCCCTGATTTCAGGGGAGTTGAACTTTATGGAGCGCCTTATGGCCTCATCTTCTTCCTCTGCCGGACCCGCGCCGCTGACCGGCGTGTCACTGGCTCTCGCCGCCGTGGCGCTGGCGCTCGGCACCTTCATGCAGGTGCTCGACTCGACCATCGCCAATGTCGCCCTGCCGACCATCGCCGGTAATCTCGGCGTCGCCTCCGATCAGGGGACGTGGGTCATCACCTCTTTCGCCGTCGCCAACGGCATCTCGGTGCCTCTGACCGGCTGGCTGATGATGCGCTTTGGCGTGGTGCGCACCTTTGTCGTCTCGGTGGCCCTGTTTACGCTGGCCTCGTTCCTGTGCGGTATCGCGTGGAACCTGCCGTCGCTGATCCTGTTCCGCATCCTGCAAGGGGCGGTGTCAGGCCCGATGATTCCGGGCTCTCAGGCCCTGCTGATCATGATCTTCCCGCCTGATAAACGCTCCACCGCGCTGGGGGTGTGGTCGATGACCACGCTGGTCGCGCCGGTGCTGGGGCCCATTCTGGGCGGCTGGATTTCGGATAATTTTGCCTGGGAATGGATATTCCTGATCAATGTGCCGGTG